>JBGOWQ010000129.1:0-4551 GCA_041478715.1 Thermodesulfobiota bacterium
CCCACGGCCGGAACCGGCATGGCTTGGCCAAAAAGGGAGGCGTGCTCGGAATGCGGCACTGCAAAAGATCGGATCTTGAATCCAGCGCATTGATAAGGGCTGGATTCCGCGATCGATCGGAGGTCCAGTTCGTAGGGAAAGCCGGCGAACATCCGGTCCCGAAATCGGCGAATCTCCTGCAGGAAGGAGCGATCCGGGGAAACGATCACAAGCGGTGCTGTCCGGTTACGCAACCGCAGAAAGGACAGCAGCGCAAACAGGCCGGCCACATGATCGAAATGTGAATGACTGAGCAGAATGGCGGAAAGCCGGTGGATCCAGTCTGCAGAATAGGGAGATAGGTCTCTTAGGATTCCGTCACCGCAATCCATCAAAAAGTACCTGGTGGAAGTAGCTACCCAAATCTGGGTGGCGATTCCCTTGTGAGAATACAGGACTTTTGCCCGCAGATCCTTGCCTTGCCAGTCCCAATCCATCCTGCGCCCAAAGTCGCGACGGTCGGCTCGTTTTTGCGCGTGGGTTTTCGCGTTTCTCATCTCACACTACACATTTCTTACGGAACCAGCGGAAACCTGAATGCATAAAGTCTGAACAGGAAACTGGCAGTCAGTCCATCGATTCAATCTGGCATAAACCGTCCCCGAGGATTTCACAGGCTTGATCCACGTCCTCACGCCGCAAGCAAAGCGGTGGAGTGATGCGCACCACATTGGCATGCAGTCCTGATTTCCCCAACAACAGGCCGTGTTCGCGCGCATACTCAACTAACTGAAGCAATCCTTGACAGTGCGGTTCCTTGGTTGCCCGGTCTTTCACCAGCTCGATTCCGATCATCAAACCCAACCCGCGAACTTCGCCGATGGTTGGATGCGCTTCAGCCAGTTTTCCCAGCTCTGTGAGGAAATAGGAGCCTACTCGATCGGCATTTCCGATCAAATCCTCTTTTTCCAGCAGCTCGATATTTGCCGCAGCAGCCGCACAGTTCACTGGATTCCCGCCGAAAGTTGAAAAATGCTGGCCCAAGCCCAAAGCCGGTGCAATGTCCGGTGTTGCAATAAACGCGCCCAGGGGCAAGCCATTGGCGATTCCCTTCCCCAGGGTCATCACGTCCGGTTTCACGCCGAAGTGCTCGATACCGAACCATTTACCGGTTCGACCAAAACCGGTTTGCACATCGTCATCAATGTAAAGACCGTCGTATCGCTTGATGATTTGAGAGACTGCAGCAAAGTATTCTTTTGGCGGCACGACAACCCCGCCATTGCCCTGGATGGGTTCGGCGATGAATCCAGCGATTTTGCCGTTGGTGGAAGTTCGGATGGCTTCGTCGATGTCTTCCGCGCAGGCGAGACCGCAAAAAGGATATTTCAGCTTGAAAGCGCAGCGATAGCAATAGGGATTGGCCACGAAGATGATCCCGGGAGCGTAAGGCCCCTTACCCCGCCAACTACGCTGGGCAGTTAGGCTCAAAGCCATCAGGGTCCGGCCGTGAAATGAAGAGCGCAGGGCAATGAATTGGTGGTTGTCGGTCGCAGCTTTCACAAGAGCAGTAGCCCCTTCCACGGCTTCGGCTCCGGAATTGCAGAAGAAACTCTTCTGCAACTTGCCTGGCGCAATGGCTGCTAGTTTTTCAGCCAGGGTTACCATCGGTTCGGTCAACATCAAGCTGGAGGTGTGTACGAGTTGGTTCATCTGCCGGTCCACAGCTTGACGAATCTCCGCCCTGGCATGCCCACAATTCACCACGGCCACCCCGGCGAAGCAATCCAGATAGCGGCGCCCCTGCTCATCATAGATGAATTGGCCTTCCCCCCGCGTCAGGAATAGATAATCCCGAAAGTAGTGAGCATAACAGGGCAGAAGATATTGTTCTCGCTTTTCCACCAATTCACGTTTATCCATTGTTTCTGATACCCCTTTCAGTGCGCTTGGTTTCCATCGTTGCCATCGGACCTTTGCCAACGCAGGGCAAACAGTACGGATTGCAGAAGGACTGCGGTGGTCACCGGGCCTACGCCTCCGGGAACCGGTGAAATCGCAGAAGCGATTTTTTCCACCTCGTCAAAGCGTACATCTCCGATGAGTTTTCCATCGACGAATGATGTCCCCACATCGATCACCACCGCGCCTGGTTTGACGAAACGGACGTCGACCAACTCCGGACGGCCGATCGCGCTGATTAGGATGTCGGCCTGTCGGGCAATCGTCTCGATGGATTGAGTGTAGGTATGGCAAGTGGTTACGGTGGCGTTCCGCTGCAGTAGGAGCAGGGCTAACGGTCTGCCAATTCCGCTGCTTCGTCCCAGCACTACGACATGCTTCCCCTCCAAAGGGACCTGATAGGAATCAAGCAGGGTCAGGACGGCTTGCACCGGAGAAGGTGCGAACCGACTGATTCCAAGGAACAGGTCCCCCAGGGTAACCGGGTTGATCGCTTCAATGTCCTTTTTAGGGTGGATGGCCCGCCCTAACGCATCCTTGCGAATCTTTGGCGGGAAAGGGTCCAGCGGTAAAATCGCATGAACCTTGTCATCTTTATTCCAGACCGCCACTCGCTCCAACGCTTCCCGTTCTTCCCCATCTAAAGACATCGAGTGCAAACCGATTTCGATGCCCACTGCCAACCCTTGCTGCTGTAGCAATTGTCCATAGTGGACAGAACTGTCGTCCGTCTGGCAATAGAGGATTTCCAAGTGGGGAGGAATGCCTTTGGCCCGCCAGAGAGCGGTTTCAATGGCCACCGCAGACCGGATCTGTTTCTGTATCGGTTTCCCATGGAGGATCAATGCCATCGTTCGATCCCCAATTTGACAATTCGATCGAGGAAATCGGAAAAAGAGAGTCCGGCTGCTTGTGCCGCCTTGGGCACCAAACTCTCTCGGGTCAACCCGGGGATCGTGTTGATCTCCAATAGATAGAGTTGATTCTGACTGATCATCATATCCGCCCGGGCGAATCCGCTGCATCCCAAAAGGACAAAGGCTGCTACCGCGATTTGCTGAGCCCGAGTAAACTGGGCAGAGGGGATCCGAGCGGGACAGATTTCCTGGGTCAGCCCGTTATATTTGCATTGGTAGTCGAAGAATTCCCCGGGAGGGACAATCTCAATTATGGGCAAGGCCATCGGTGGCTCGTTTCCCAGCAGGGGAGCGGTAATCTCTGTTCCAGCCAGGTAAGGCTCCAGCAGAACTTGCTGCGATAAGGTTAGAGCCTGTTCGATGTTTTCAGGCATTTGCCGGGAATCGTGGGTGATGGTCACCCCGAGAGAGGAGCCGGAATTATTGGGCTTCACCACTAACGGATATCCCCAAAGGGTTTCAGCATTACGGACCGTCTCCGCAATATTCCGGTGGTCCTGGATCATCAAGTATGGTGGCACAGGGAGACCGGCGTCGGCAAAGAGAAGCCTGCTTTTCCGTTTGTCCATGCCGAGTGCGCTGGCTAAAACACCCGACCCGGTGTAAGGGATGGATAACATCTCGAGCAAGCCCTGCACCGTGCCATCCTCCCCCATCGGTCCGTGCAGGGCAATGAACACAATATCCGGAATGGGATCGAGCGCTTCCATCACCGAGCGGGGGATAGAGATCGCAGGGTTATCCCTTTCTCGATTTCGCCAAAACCCGTCGGCCGTGATTTCAATCGGGTACGTTCGATATCCCTTTTGATGCAAGCCTTCCACGACCATCTGGCCCGATGCCAAGCTCACTTCACGCTCTGCTGACGTTCCTCCCATCAATACTGCTACGGTCAGTGCCTCCATCTTGTAAGGACCTTTCTTAGGGCTTAGATCTTTCAGACAGCAATTGTAGAACGCCCTTGAGGGTTTTCACCAGGAAGGACGGATTTGCAGCTGCCAGTACTTCCAGCGGAACGTAGGGACCTTGCACGGCCAGCGTCAGCGTGCCTGCTTCTCTTCCCATCTGGATATCCTCCACCGTGTCCCCCACATAGATGGCATGGTCCGGCGGAATACCCGTGGACTCCAGCGTACGCTGCAAGGGCATCGGGTCTGGTTTTCGAGCACCGAACTGTTCCATGGTCACGACGCGACCGAAGAACGATTCCAACCGAAACTCTTTCAATTCGCCTCTTACCCGTTCCGTCGCCGCAGCCGTGAGCAACATCAGTTGGTATTTTCGCTCCTGCAAAGCGGTGAGCACTTCTCGCGCTCCTGTGACCAAAGAGCGCTTGTACTGGGCAAAAAGCTCCAACCAGCGCTTGTCGGCCCATTGATACCGGGACTCCGGCAGACCCAACGCCAGATAGGTACGATACCAATTGGGAGAGTAATGGGCCAGGATCTCCTCTTTGCCCAGAGAGATGCCGACCTCCCCAAACATGGTGATGTAGGCCTTGAGAGTAGCTTCCGCTGAATCGAGGAGGGTTCCATCCCAATCAAATACGAACAATTGGAGGGAAGCGGGAACCTTTCGTATATAGCTCACGTCCAATAGGTTAGAAACTTCGGGCAAAACCCGCAAATGGAGGTATTCGATGAACATCAGTAAGGTATGGAAGGGATCGGTGGTGCTGCTATTGGCTCTCGGC
>JBGOWQ010000113.1:0-5027 GCA_041478715.1 Thermodesulfobiota bacterium
GACGGGATCCCGCGGTTTCCCCAGCACCTGGCCGTCTACCGCCACCACGGTGTCACAGCCAATCACGACCCCTTCCGATCGGTTGGAGCTACAGGCAAACGCTTTTTCCGCCGCCAGACGTTGGACACCTGACTCGATCGATTCCCCGCGATGGAACGTCTCGTCGATGTCCGCCTGCAGCACCGAATAGGGGAGTCCCAGCTTCTCCAGCAATTCCTTTCGCCGGGGGGAGTGGGACGCCAGGATCAGCGGTTTCATGGAGTCATACCGTGCGCAGGTCCCGTCCTTCTCCTGGGAATGTTTCACAGAGAGGGAATTTAGGCTCGCTCGAGGTGCAGCGCCTTTTTCAGTTCGGCCGTCCGTCGTTCCACGGTGTCGCAGAAATAGGTGGGAAGGGATCGTTCTGCGGGCACCAGGGTAGGAGCGGCAAAACGCTGTCTGTAGCTACGGGTGGCCGGAATCTCAAACAATGGCTCCCCGGCCAATTGCCGGAAGATGGCGATGGTTTCCAGGCCGCTGACCGGTGGAATGGCGGCGGCAAAACGCTGCACCCGTCCTTCCGAGTTGATAAAACTACCGCTGCTTTCCGCAAATGAAGAGCTGGGAAGCACCAAATGAGCCATCCGTGCCGTTTCTGTCAGAAAAAGGTCGGCCACGATCAGCGTATCTAGCCGGGCCAGGGCACGCAACACCCGCGGACCTTCGGTGGAAGCGCCCAACGGATCCTCGTTCAACAGGAAGGCGCCGCGCACCGTCCCTTCTTCCATCGCGGTGAGCAGCTCGTCGGCCTGGACATTCAGGAAGCGGTCCACTCCGCGGATGTTGGCTTTGTCGCGCAAGGCAATGAAACTGTCGGGACGTCCCAGCAGCAACAGCAAATTGCCAAGAGCCTTGGCCGTTTCACGGTCCACCACATCCGCATGGAAGACCATCACCAGGTTCTGCTGCCCAAGGACACTGGTCAATTCCGCGATCTGGGCCGGGTTGAGGTTGCTTATGTCCCGCGTGGTCTTTTGCGTCATCTTCAACACCGCTTTCAATTCTGCGAAACCATCCAGCGGAGAAGAGGCTCCCTGCAGCAGAAGCGATTTCATCGCTCCGTTTAAGGCCCAGGAGAGCCCGCCAGACTTCACAATCCATTCCCGTTGGGCCCAATGAGCGATGTGAGTGGGGTGCATTTGCAGGGAATAAATCATGGCGCCCCGGAGCGCAGCCTTGTTCAAACGCCGGGTGAGCACCGGGTGTTCTCGGGAAAGGTCGGAACCCACCAGCAGAATGGTCTCGGCCGAATCCAGGCGCTCGTAGCCTTGGCCGGTGGATTTCCCGACGATCTGGGCGAAGGCCATCAAAGGTTGCCCCGATCCGGCGTATTGCATGCTGGCAATACGGTTGCTTCCCAATTTGGTCGCCCAGTGGCGTAAAGCCATCGCTTCCTCGCAGGTGGAACGGCCGGAAGCGAAGAACGCCACCGCATCGGGTCCACCGGAGCCAATCAGGCTGCGCATCCGCTCCTGGGCGAAACCAAACGCCTCTTCCCAAGAGCATTCCTGCAGGGAGTCGTTCTTACGCAGCAGCGGCCGCTGGAGACGCCCAGGATCGTGGATGAATTCATAGCCGAATTTGCCTTTGAAGCAAAGCGCACCGGCGTTGACCGGGCTCTCTGCATTTCCGGTCACCTTGACCACTTTGCCGCCTTCCGTGTGGAGCTGGAGGCTGCAACCGACTCCGCAATAAGTACAGACCACGGGTACGGTTCTTAGATCCAGGTGCGGCTGACGCAAGTGACGGCTCTTTTCCGTCAAGGCTCCCACGGGACAGGTTTCAATGCAGGCGCCGCACGATACGCAGGGGGATTCGGTGTACGGTTGTTGCATGGTGGGAGCCATGATCATGCTGAAACCGCGGTAGACGAAACCGAGAGCGGCCACACCAACCACTTCCAGGCAAATCCGGATACAGCGGCCGCAAAGAATGCACTTGTTGGGATCTCGCTGGAGGAAGGGGTGACTGTCGTCGATCGGGTGCTGTTGGACTTCTCCCAGGAAACGCTGAGCCATCACTTCATATTGTTGAGAGTATGTCCGTAATTTGCATTCCACCACATCCGCACAACCGCATTCCAGGCAGCGCAGCGCTTCACCCTGCGTCTTGTCCGGCGGAAATCCCAAGTCCACTTCCGCAAAATTCCTCCGCTCGAAAGCAGGCAACGTCGGCATCTGTGCGCGGGGTTGGCGAGGTCGATCCTCGTAGAGCGAAGGGGAGAGATCCGTCAGCGCAGCGCCTTTAAAGACATTGAAGGGGGGCTTCTGTCGCAAGGCCAGACCGGTGCCCAGAAAGGCATCGATCGCCAGGGCCGCCTTGTGTGCGCCTCCAATGGCCTCCACTACCGTTGCCGGTCCGCTGACCAAGTCGCCGGCCGCAAAGACTCCGGCTAAAGAAGTGGCGCCGGTGTCTGGGTCAGTCTCCAGCGTAGACCAGCGGGTAGTTTTCAATCCCGATGCTTCTAGGTACAGGAGATCCGGCTTTTGCCCGATGGCGGAGATGATGGTGTCGGCGGAAATGGGGAAATCCGAGCCTTCCTTGGGTAGCGGTCGCCGACGACCGGAAGCATCCGGCTCACCGAGTTCCATTTGTTGGCAAACCATCCCACCCTGGCGATCCAGCGTGCAGGTACGCACTTCGATCGGAGCCACCAGAAACTCGAATTTGACTCCTTCCTTGCTCGCCTCTTCGATTTCCGCCGGGTTGGCGGGCATTTCCTTCTCCGTGCGGCGGTAGTAGATCGTGACATCGTCTACGCCGAGCCTGAATGCAGTCCGAGCGGCGTCGATGGCCGTGTTTCCTCCACCAACAACCGCAACCGAACGGCCCAGAGAGAATTTTTCTCCCAGTGCGACGCCCTTGAGGAAGTCGATGCCGGATAACACCTCCGGCAGTTCCTCTCCCCCCACGCCCATTTTGACCGATAGATGCGCACCGGAACCCAGAAAAATAGCATCATACTCCTGCTGTAACTGGGAAAGCCGGATGTCCTTGCCCAAGCGCACGTTCGTGCGAATCTCGATGCCGAGATTAGTGATGGTGGCGATTTCCCGGTCGAGGATTTCTTTGGGCAAACGGTACTGGGGGATGCCATAGCGCAGCCAACCGCCGGCTTTCGGCAAGGCCTCAAAGATGGTGACGGCATGACCCCTCTGCCGCAGGTAATAGGCAGCGGTCAGTCCGGCCGGTCCGGCACCGACTACCGCCACTTTTTTCCCGCTATTTTTGGCCATAGCAGGCTGGAATGGTTGGCCGGAGGCCAAATCCACGTCAGCCAGGTATCGTTTGATGGTGCAGATCGCAACGGGCTCATCCACCAGATTCCGGCGGCACTCTGTTTCACAGGGATGCGGGCAGACCCGTCCCAAACTGGCCGGGAGAGGCAAGGTCTCCTTAATCAACCGAATGCCTTCTTCCACCATCCCATTGGCGGCCAAGGCCAGATAACCTTGCGCGTCACAACCCGCGGGACAGGCATTCTGGCAGGGACCGATGCAATCCCCGAAATGATTGGAAAGTAGCAGTTCCAATGCCATCCGGCGGGCAACACGGGTTCGTTCGTTGTCGGTATCCACGACCATCCCGTCTGTCACGCGCGTCGCACAGGCAGGGACAAACCCGCGGGCTCCCTTCACTTCCACCAGACAGACCCAGCAAGAGCCGAAGGGTTCCAGCTTCTCGTCATGACACATCTGGGGGATGGAGATGCCCTGGTTGCGGGCGACTTCCAATATCGTTTTGCCCGCTTCCGCTTCGATCGCCTTCCCGTCCAGCGTGATCTTGATCTGCATCGCCTACCTCGCCCTTACCGCATCAAAGCGACACTTGCTGACACAGCTGCCACAATGGATGCAGAGGGACTGGTCCACGGTATGGCTCTGCTTCACCACACCGGCAATCGCGTGGGTGGGACAAACCCGGGCACAGATCGTACAACCCGTGCAGCGCAACGGATCGATTTCGTAGGTCAGTAGTTTCTTGCAGTAATGTGCCGGGCAGCGCTTTTCCCGGATGTGGGCTTCGTACTCCTGGCGGAAGTATCGCAGGGTGGTGAGCACGGGGTTGGGAGCCGTTTGACCCAACCCGCAAAGGGAGGCGACTTTGATCTTTTCACAGAGGTCACTCAGTAGCTCAATGTCCCCCTCTTTCCCTTCTCCTTGGGTAATGCGGGTCAAGATCTCCAGCATCCGCTTGGTTCCCAGCCGACAAAATGTACATTTACCGCAGGATTCTTTCTGCGTGAAATCCAGGAAAAAACGGGCGATGTCGACCATGCAGGCGGTATCGTCCAGCACCACCATTCCGCCGGAACCCATGATGGCCCCCGTTTGCGTGACGGATTCGTAATCAATCACGGTATCTCCCAATGCGGCGGGGATACAACCGCCGGAGGGACCGCCCATTTGCACAGCTTTGAAAGCACGCCCTTCCTTGATCCCTCCCCCCACTTCAAAAATCACTTCGCGAATGGTAATCCCCATCGGCACTTCCACCAACCCGCCCCGGGTGATCTTGCCTGCCAGGGCGAATACTTTGGTGCCTTTGCTCTTTTCGGTGCCCATCGCGGCGAAGGCCGCCCCGCCTTGGAGCAGGATCCAGGGAATGTTGGCGTAGCTTTCTACGTTGTTGATATTGGTCGGCTTCCCCCAGAGACCGCTTGTGGCCGGAAACGGCGGTCTCAAGCGAGGCATCCCTCGTTTCCCTTCGATGGAAGCCATCAAGGCCGTCTCTTCGCCACAGACAAACGCGCCCGCCCCTTCCTTGACGTGCAATTGAAAGGAAAACTCCGTGCCGAGGATGTTTTGGCCGAGGTAGCTGCGCGCAGTGGCATCGACGATCGCTTTCTTCAGGCGGGCCACCGCCAACGGGTATTCCGCCCGAACGTAGAGGTACCCTTCATCCGCGCCGATGGCGTAACCGCAGATCAGCATGCCTTCCAGGATGCTGTGCGGGTCTCCTTCCAGCACGGAACGATCCATGAAAGC
>JBGOWQ010000038.1:0-8610 GCA_041478715.1 Thermodesulfobiota bacterium
CGGTGCGCAATTGGGTGAGGGTGATCGTGCGGACGATCATGTTCCCGCTTTCCGGATCCGTGCCGTAATTCATCCGCATCGCCAGCCGGGTGGGGCTGGGGTTGGCTGTGACTGCCATGGTTTTTTCCTCCTTTCGTGTTGTCGCCCATTCCAGCCAAATAATGGCGTCGATGGGTGCAATGAAAAACGCCAGACATCGCAGTGCACGACGCCTGGCGTTAACCGATCCTATCATAAATAACAGAAGTTTGTCAAGTATTGGAAACCAGAAGGAAACACCCAAGCGGAGACTGTCCCATTTCGGCAGGCAGAGGTTGCCGGAAGAAGGCTGGGCTTTCGCGCGCTGTACAACGAGGGGTCAGATGATATAGAATGCCGGAGTTTATGGGCACGAGCGGAGCATCTACCACGAACACGAAGCACCCCCCACGACCGGATTTCCAGGTCCCCCAACCACGGCCGGCTTCCCGGCGTACGTTGCGATGGACCCGCGTTCTTCCCGCCGCGTTCTTCATCGTCGCCATCCTGGTGCTGTCGATCGTACTGGCCATTATCGCGGACACCCGCTGGGAATTCTTCGTGATCCTCTTCGGAGGATTGGGGATCGCTGCTCTATTGCTGTTCTACCTGGTGAGCTCCATCCGCCACACGAACCGTCTGGAAACGGCGCGGGAAGCCTTGCAACAAAGTGAAGAGGAATTCCGCAGCTTCTCCGACCGGTCGCAAGTCGGTTTCTACCGTACCACCCCCGACGGTCGGATCCTGATGGCTAACCCGGCCCTGGTGCGGATGTTCGGCTTTCACACCTTCGAGGAAATGGCGCAATACAACATCGATGCGGAGGGTTTGGAGGACCCGCAACAACGGGCCCAGTTCAAGCAGAAAATGGATTTTGGCGGCGAGGTCCGCGGTTTGGAAGCCACCTGGCACCGACCGGACGGCCTTCCTCTCTTCGTCCGGGAGAACGCCAGAGCCGTGCGGGATCCCTCCGGCCGGGTCCTCTATTTCGAAGGAACCGCAGAAGACATCACCGAGCAGAAAAACACCACAGAAGCCTTGCGGGAGAGTGAAGAGCGCTTTCGTTCCTTGTTTGAATTGGCCTACGACGCCATTTTTCTGCTGGACGAGGAGGGTCGCTTCCTCGATTGCAATCCCCAAGCGCTGCAGTTGTTCGGCACTTCCCGGGAGCGGTTGATCGGCAAGTTTCCCTGGCAATTCTCTCCCCCGGCACAAGCGAAAGGCCAGGGATCGCAACAAGAAGCAGGACTGCGCATCGCGGCGGCCTGGGAAGGGGAACCTCAATCGTTTGAATGGCAGCACCAGCGCACAGATGGCACGATCGTGAGCGCGGAAGTGTCTTTAAGCCGAGTGGATACCGGGCATCATCGTTGGCTTCAAGCCATCGTGCGCGATGTCTCGGAGCGGAAGCGACTCCAACAAGAAACGGAAAAAGCGCGAGTGGACTTCCTCTTCGCCGTCTCCCACGAGCTGAAAACCCCCCTGTTCCTGATGGCTACCGCCCAGCAGATGGTCCATGCCCTGCCGCCGGACGAACGGGAGCGGCGATTCCTCGAGCTGGAAGAGGTCTGGACTCGCAATCTCAACCGGCTTCGGTTGCAGATCAACAACTTGGTGGACAGTCAGCGCGGGCAGGTCTCAAGCACTCATTTATACCGAACTCCCACGGATTTGACCGCCTTGGTAGCCCGGGTTGCGGCGGATACGGAGATTCTGGCGGAGCAGAAGCAGCTGCATTTGGAAATCCATCTGCAACCAATCCCCGCTCTTTTGCTGGACGAGGAAGCGATCGAAAGGGTCGTTTACAATCTGCTGACCAATGCCATCAAGTTCTCCGACAGCAGGCGGAAGGTGGAAGTACGACTGCGGTCCGAAGGGAACGAGGTCGTGCTGGAAGTAGAGGACCAAGGCCGGGGAATCGCGTCGGACGCGCTTCCCAATCTATTCCAACCCTTCCGCCGATCCTCCAGCGCCGACAAGGCGGTGGTTCCCGGCACCGGCCTGGGACTCTATGTCTGCAAGATCCTGGTGGAGTCCCACGGCGGTTCGATTTCCCTCCAAAGCGAAGAGGGAAAAGGCACCACCGCAACCGTGCGTCTGCCGATTTCGTAAACGATCCATCATCCCCACGCTGTGCTATACTTTTTTTTCCTTCTGTTGTTGATGCAAGAAACGGAGGTCTGATTATGCTGTCGTTGGTATCGATGCGCGTCAAATGCCCGCTTTGTGGCCGATCCATGATGGACGAGGCGCACAAGCTTGACAACGAACCCGCCATCTCCCTCCGCTTTCGCCTGGACGGCAAAGAGGGCTGGGTCCGGCTGTCCTCCGTCTATGGCAGCTTCCTGGTGGAGAGCGAATTTCCCATTCCCAATGGTACGTTGGTGGAATTCCTCTGTCCCCATTGTCAGCAACAGTTGAAGAGCACGGTGTCCTGTGAAGTCTGCCTGGCCCCGATGGTGCCGCTGTCGTTGGAAGAGGGCGGCCGCCTGTTCATCTGCACCCGCCGCGGCTGCCGAAAGCATTTCCTGGAGTTCGAGGACGCCGAAGTCGCCTTGAGCCGGTTCTACGACAAGTATTACTTCGACGCCAACCTTCCGCCCGACCATCGGGGGGAGCTGACCGAGGTGCGGGAAGAATATGTCACTCGTCCCAAAGTGACGATGGGTACGGGTACCTATCTCTACGCCTATTGTCCGCACTGCAACCAGAGCTTGATTGAGAAGAACACGATCTATTTTATGCTGGTGGACGGACAAGGACGGGAAGGGAGGCTGGCCCTCAGCCCTTACCTGAACGTCTTCACCCACCTCTCCACGATCGAGATCCCGGAAGACGAAGAAGTGGCGGACTTGCTCTGCCCCCACTGCCGCCATTCTTTGATGGAGCTCGAGAAACCCTGCGAGCGCTGCGGCGCCCGCGTGGCTCGAATCACCGTCTCGGCCATGAAGAAATTGATCACGTTCTATATCTGCCTGCGCAAGGGCTGCACCTGGCACGGCGTTTCCGACGAGGACACCCAACTGATCGCCCTACAAGACAGCGTGGAGTGGTAGCGTGCACCTGATCCTGGACCGGCAGGAACTGGCCAAGGGGAACATGGTGGCTCTGACGGTGGAGGCACCGGCCATCGCGGCCAAGATCAAGCCCGGCCAATTCGTGATCCTACGCTTAAACGAGACCGGCGAGCGGGTGCCCCTGACCGTTGCCTACCGGGACCTGCAGCACGGCACGATCACGATCATCTTCCAGGTCTTGGGCAAGAGTACCGCCATGCTGGGCTCGTTGAAGGTCGGCGATGCAATCAAGGACTTGGTCGGCCCCCTGGGCCTGGCTGACGAATTTCGTAAGATCGGCACCATCGTGGGCATCGGCGGCGGGTCAGGCATCGCCGTGCTGCATCACCTGCTGACCGGCTACGCCGAGGCCGGCAACCACCTGATCGGCATCATCGGCGCCCGGGAGAAGGATTTCATTATCCTGGAGGACGAGATGACCAACCTCTGCCACCGGCTGCTTATCACCACCGACGATGGCAGCTACGGGGCGCACGGTTTGGTTACCGACGCCTTGAAGGGTCTAGTGGAGGAGCAAATCGAGATCCACCTGGTGATCGCGGTGGGACCGGTGGTGATGATGCGCGCGGTCTGCCAGATGACCCGTTTGTACAAAATCCCGACCCTGGTCAGCCTAAACCCGATCATGGTAGACGGCACGGGCATGTGCGGGGCCTGCCGGGTGACGGTGGGTGGAGTGACCAAGTTCGCCTGCGTGGACGGACCGCACTTCGACGGTCACCAAGTGGACTTCGAGGAGCTGATCCAGCGCAACAATATGTACACTCGCGACGAAAAGACTTCGCTGCTGTTTTCCATCCGGGCCGGGTAGTAGGCATGGCCAAGAAAACGAACGCCGAATCTACATCTGCCATAGAGTTGCCGGCGTTCTGCCCGCACTGCCATCAGAGCTTGAATGTCTACGATCCGGACGGGAACCGAGTCTGGTTGCGGCTGGTACTCTCGGCCGACGGCCAGCGGGGCGAGCTGCGGCTGGCCCCCAAGGACGAAGGCTGGGAACGTTTAAGCGATGTGCCTCTGCCGGAAGGGACCATCGTGGAGGACCTGGCCTGCCCGCTCTGCCAGATCTCGATCGTGGACCCGACCAGCCATTGCGGTCAGTGCGGGTCGCTGGCGGCCCGCCTGATGACCTTCAGCCAGGGCAAGCTGCGCCCGCTTTACATCTGCGTGAAAGCGGGCTGTCCCTGGCGCGGCCTGCCGAAGATGGAGGCTCCTACCATCAAAGTGGAGGTGGCGCGACAAAAGGCGCCGGAACAAGATGCCTTGCTGCGGATCCGCAACTTCTCGGAAGTCTCTTACGGCTTCAATCGAGAGATGGCACTGCAGGAGGTCAGTCGTTGCCTGAATTGCAAGAAGCCGCGTTGCGTGGCCGGCTGTCCGGTGGAAATCGACATCCCCGGCTTCATTCAGCACATCGGGGCGGGTCAATTCGTGGAGGCCGCGCGCAAGATCAAGGAGACCAATGCGCTACCAGCGATCTGCGGCCGGGTCTGTCCGCAGGAAGATCAGTGCGAGAAGGCTTGTATCCTGAGCGTCAAGGACGAACCGGTGGCCATTGGCAAGTTGGAACGGTTTGCTGCTGATTTCGAACGGGAAACCGATGCCGTTTCCATGCCACGCAAAACCCCAGCCACTGGATTCCGTGTGGCCGTGGTCGGCAGCGGGCCCGGCGGCCTTACTCTGGCGGCCGATCTCGCCATCAAAGGTCACTCCGTCACTGTCTACGAGTCGTTGCACAAACCCGGTGGGGTCTTGGTCTACGGCATCCCCGAATTTCGTCTGCCCAAGGCCATCGTCGAGGCGGAGATCAATTACCTGCGCCGCTTGGGCGTGAAGTTCGAGCAGAATGCAATCGTGGGCCGGCTGTACACGCTGGATGACCTGTTCGCGATCGGTTACCAGGCAATCTTCCTGGCCACCGGAGCCGGATTGCCCGTGTTCATGGGTCTCCCCGGTGAGAACTTCTGCAACATTTTATCGGCCAACGAGTACCTAACCCGCATCAACCTGATGAAGGCTTACGCTTTTCCCAATTACGACACGCCGGCGCCTCGCGGGCGTCAGGTGGTGGTGATCGGCGGCGGCAACGTGGCCATGGACTGTGCCCGCACCGCCCTGCGGATGGGTAGCCGGGATGTGACGGTGGTCTATCGCCGAACCAAGGAAGAGATGCCGGCCCGGGTGGAAGAAGTGGCGCACGCCGAGGAAGAGGGGATTCGCTTCCGATTCCTCGTCAACCCGATTCGCTGTATCGGGGACGACCAGCGCTGGGTGAACCAACTGGAGTGCGTGCAGATGAAGCTGGGCGACTTGGATGCCTCCGGCCGCCCTCGGCCGATCCCGATTGCCGGCTCCAACTTCCTGCTGGAAGCGGACTTGGTGGTGGTGGCAGTCGGTTCGGGGCCAAACCCCGCCCTTTTTGTCGGTGCGCGCGGCCTGGTGCGCAACGAGCTCGGCTATATCCAGATCAATTCGCCTAGCGGCCGGACCAGCATCCCCGGTGTGTGGGCCGGCGGGGACATCGTCACCGGTTCGGCCACAGTGATCTCGGCCATGGGTGCCGCCCGCAAGGCTGCAAAGGACATCCAGGAGACCTTCCTCAAGGGAAAGAAGGACTAAGCTGGAAAAGGTGGTTACGAGGTACGAGTTTCGAGTGAACAGCAAAGTAAGGGCGCGGATTGGAAATAATAATGGGGACAGGGAAGGGAGTATCGAGTTTCGAGTGGTGAGTTGGAGTCTAGATAGTTGCGAGTGGCAAATTTCGATTTACTGCTGAATTCTGGATTCTAGCGCCTGCTTAACCGTCTTTTCCCAAGAGAGCGACAGCCCAACTCAGTACTTCGTTTGCCATGTTGAGAGCCTCCTCCCAATCCGGTCAGGTGACCGGCTCGTCAAAGCCTGGATAGCGGGCTCCAACTGCGTATTCTGTCAAAGCGACCGCGGATCGGACCGGTTCCGGAACTTGAATACCGGC
This sequence comes from Thermodesulfobiota bacterium, assembly GCA_041478715.1. Lineage (GTDB taxonomy): Bacteria > Caldisericota > JANLFM01 > JANLFM01 > JANLFM01 > JAPLHX01. The sequence goes on from JBGOWQ010000038.1 coordinate 6,070, forward strand.
TTGCTGAATCCGGTGGACCAATTCTGCCAGATCATGGATGTAGGGAAAGGAGCCAACGCGAGCAAGTAGTATGGCTTTTAAGGATTTCTCGACTGCTTGTTGGGCATGATAGCAGAGGTCCTCCAGGTAGACCCCTTCGATTTCTGCACTCGCGATCGCCAGGTCACTCTTGGCACGATTCACCCATTCAGCCGCGGTGTCAGGAGGGAATCGATTTTCTGGCATAGATCTCCCTTCCCTCTCGGATGGCCGGTTCAATCACCAACGCCGGGCTATGACGATATCGCTCAATATCCTGCGGTGTGGCTACAACGAGGTCTATCGCCCGACCCACCCCAATCAGGCTTCGGTAAATCCGCCTGGTGAGTTCTCTGCGGTGGGCGCCCTCTTTGATGACAAGCAAATCCAAATCACTGTCCGGTCCGGTTCGACCGAGCGCTGCTGAACCGAACAGGATGATTCGATCTGGAGAAGCCACAGCCACAATGCGATCTACAACCTCTTGCAGATGTTTCTCCCAGACTATCTGTTCTTCTGCTATTGATGCTTTCATCTCAACGATTCTATCGATGGAATGCTTGCACCTCCTGATCTTGCTCTTTTTCAAATACCCTCTAATGATACTAATGATACGTTTTGTTTGCCGATCTGCCCACTTGTGATTGGTTTTGCACTTTTGTACGTTTCCTGTCCATAGTCATCGGTGAAGCGGACCAAAGGTAGGTACGAGTTGCGAGTGTCAAATTACGAGCAAAAGCAAAGCGGAAGGCATAGGCAGTAACGAGTTGTAATCGCTATACGACTAAGAAAATCCGAGCTCTCATTTAGGGGGCGGTAATGACCAATTTGATTCCGATATCGTCCTTCATCATTTCAAAATGGCGATCCAAGGAAAGGATCGAAGCGCCTTCCATCCTTGCTACAACGGCAATATAGCAGTCCACCAACCCGATCTCTTTTCGATTGCGGCGGAGCCGAAAGGAGAGTTCTCCGGCAGCTTGCCAGCTTTCCCGCGAATCGGACAAGAAGGGGAAAACGTAGACGAAGTCTCTTAACACTGCCAGTTCTTTCCCCGATTTCGCCCCTTGCATCAATTCCGCAACAATGATGCCCATCGTACAAATCCGTTCCTGTGACATCAGTTGCAGTACAATGGAATGACACGGCTCTATCCGGTGAAAGAATTCGATCCACACGGAGGTATCGACAAGTACTCTATCCAAGGCGGTCATCGTGATGTCGGAGAGCTTTGGCTGTTGCATCAAACTTCAGCTTGCCGGCCATGGCTTTAATCCTCTCCAGTTTTTTCCGCCGGATCTCCTCGCTGATGGCGATGGTGACGGCTTCCGTCTTGCTCTTGGCAGGGAGTACCCGCATCAATTCATCAAGCAAATCGTTGGATAAAGTAATGGTTGCACGTGACATATTAATTCTCCATGATCGAAGTGCACAGATTATACCATGCAGATTGTGCGAGTTTCGAGTGGCGAGCCTAGATAGTGACGAATGTCGAGTTGCGAGTGACGAATGGCGAGTCTCGAATGGCGGGGATTGGAAGTAGAAATGGGGGATTTCCCTCGCCGCCGCGCAGATTCTGAGAATTCATTCGTCTGGTATCTATTGGGATGGTCGAAGAGTATACTGGTAGCGAAACGAGCGACACTAAAGTCGATCGCATGGCAGTCTATCACCTGTTGCGGTGTTGCCCGCCTCGAGGGGAGATGAACCATGAATCACCGAACAAGGATGGCGCACCTAGCGTTCCTGTCTTTGCGGGATGGGGGAAAATGATCCCTCTCAAAGTGCTATTCGCAGAAGACGATCAGGTGGACCGATTGGCGTTCCAACGATTCGTGGAAGAACACGGCCTGCCCATCACCTATACGCTTGCGGGATCACTAAGTGAAGCAAAATGCCTAGTCACCCAAGGGGGATTCAATCTGATCGTGGCGGATTATTCTCTGGGGGACGGAACGGCGCTGGACTTGCTACCGTTCGCACAAGGTGTGCCCGTGATCCTGCTTACAGGCGTGGGAGATGAGGAGATAGCCGCTCGGGCGTTCACCGCAGGTATTTCCGACTACCTGGTCAAAGACATCGGTCGCAGCTACCTGGAACAGTTGCCGGAACGAATGGAGAAAGTCGCGGGACAACGGCTGCACGCGGGGGAGGTGCTGCCGGATACCGAGGAGAAATTCAGGCAATTGTTCACCCGGATGCCTAGCGCAGTCGCGATCTATGATGCTGTAGATGGCGGGGAAGATTTCATCATCAAGGATTTCAATACGGCCGCGGAAAACCTCGAGGGAATCAAGAAAACCGATCTGATCGGCAAACACGTCACGCAGGTATTTCCCGGCGTGAAAGACTTTGGCATCTTTGCGGTCTTTCAACGGGTCTGGAGAACAGGGCAACCTGAGTTCTTCCCATCAGCAATTTACCGCGATCAGCGTGACCCCGGCACATGGCGCGAAAGCTGGGTATACAAACTGGCAAGTGGCGAAGTTGTCGCTATTTATAATGACATCACAGAGCGCAAAC
>JBGOWQ010000077.1:0-6069 GCA_041478715.1 Thermodesulfobiota bacterium
AACATGGCCGGCAGAAGGGCGGAGGATGCCAGAAAGAATACTGACCAGAGTGCTCTTTCCGGCTCCATTCTTGCCAATAATGCCGTGAACCTCACCCCGTTTGAATTCAATCGAGGCATGCTGGAGGGCTACCGTTCCTGGGAAGACCTTGGAGATATCCTGCACTTCCAGGATGATTTCCTCAGCCCCAGCCACCAGCCCTGTCTCGATCATAGACCTTGTCTCCAATCCGCGTGATTGATTCTTTTTGGTGCAAAGACGAAACTGCGTATGGTAGTTCCGCTAGTGCATAATAGCCCCACCACAGACATTGACGGCTTGTCCGGTCATGTAGTCGGCATCGGAGGAAGCTAGGAAGACCGCGACCTTGGCGATATCTTCCGGCACGGATATATATCCGAAGGGAATCTTGGCGACATAATAGTCCCGAATCTCTTGCCAGGACTTGCCCTTGGCCTCGGCTTCCAAAATCTCACAACCTCGCTGCAATTCGGTGTCTACATAGCCGGGACAGATGCAATTGACATTGATGTGATAGGGGGCCAACTCGTAGGCAAGGCTCTTCATCAAGCCCCACAGCCCGTGCTTGGATGCCGCGTAGTCTGAGGTATAGGCTTCCCCTTCCTTCGAGTTGAGCGATGCGATGGTGACAATCTTGCCCTTCGTTTCCAGCCGCAGCATTTCCCTGACTACTGCCTTGGACACTAGGAACGGCCCTTTCAGGTTCGTATCGACCACCAGGTCCCATTCCTCTTCGGGTTTGTCTACCACCAGGTTGATCCGGATCACGCCAGCCACGTTCACCAGGATGTCGATCCGGCCGAACTTCTCGATCGCTTTGCTGACCACAGAAGCGATCGCGGCACTGTCTCGGACGTCCATGGTCTCGGTGACAACGCTCCGATCGGTGAGCCCGCGGATCTCATTGGCCGTTTCTTCTAGGGGGCTTTTAAGGATGTCGGTCAGGACCAGGTCCGCCCCCTCTCGGGCGTATGCAATCGCAATCCCTTTGCCAATCCCCCTTGCTGCACCGGTAACAAAAGCCACTTTGTTCTCCAGCCTTTTCATCGACCTCTCCTTGTAATGGCTCGTTCTATTCATCGAGGGTGGCTTTGTGCCACCCTCGATGATGGATTACTGCCTGATTCGTTCTATGGAGTCGCTTCTATCAGGTAAGCGTTCTCCCACAGACGGGGATCGCTCGGAGACACCTCACCGGGAACCATCGGCCCTTGCAGGATCATGTAGAGGCCGGGGCAATAGGGATTATCCACAACTTCTGCCGGCGACCAGATGGCGCCTTCCTCCACGATCGGGTCCCCCGCCTGGGGGGTCGGTTGGCCGGTCGCGATCTTGTAGAGCAAATCCAGGGCGAATTCCGCCGAAGGCATAGCTGGCTGTTCCAGCACATTGCTGTAGTCACCCGCCTCAATCACGGGGATCATTTCCGGGCCGATGCAGATACCGGCGGTGGCGAATTTCTTGGGATCCAGTCCCGCTTGCTTGATGGCATTGACGGTTCCCAGTCCCATGATGTCGGGAGTCTGGCAGTAGACGGCGACGACCTGGTCTCCGTATTTGGTGAGTAAATCAGCGGTCCGGCGGAAGGAATCGTCGTTGTTCCAATTGCCTTCGCCGGTGGCAATTGTCAGTTGCGGGTACTTGTCGAACACTCCGTGGGAGCCCTTGATGCAATCCTGGGCAAAGACGTCGGTCAGGGCACCGGTGATCTCAATCAGAACGCCGGTTGGAACCTCACCACTGTGCTTGGTCTTCAAGTCCGCGATTAGGGCCTCGGCCGCTTTTTGAGAGGAACTCACCACATCGAAGCCAATGAAGTAATTGATTTTGCCGCCTACCGGAGAGGAGTCGATGGCGCAGATCGGAATCCCGGCTTGGTTCATCCGCTCGATTCCGGGGGTCACGGCCGCTTGGTCCTGAGATCCACCGAAGATGTAACCATCCACCTTCATGGTGATCAACTGATCCATCAGATCAAGCTGGTGCAAGGGATCGGCTTTTGCATCAAATACGACCAGCTTCACGCCGAGGGCATCGGCCCTTTTCTGCGCTCCGATGACCATGGACCGGGAGAATGGAGCCGTCAGGTCTCGCATGATCATGCCGATAGTGATCTGCTTGGTGGGAGTGATGGTGGGTGTGGGACTGGAGGGAGATAGGGTAGGGGTTTGGGTGGTGGGCGTAGGGGACGATTGAGAGGAACAACCCGCCGAAACCAGGATCGATCCAACAAGGAACACAGCCAGACATAGGACAACCGCGTACTTCTTGACCTGCTTACTCATTGTGTCCTCCTCCTTAGATTTGAGTCCAATCTACTGCATTCTGCCATTAAATCGTGCTCAGACTGCGATGTCAACATATTAAACTATAAATATAACGGGGAGGGAGAGAGAGGAGTGTGCGAACCCATTTATCGGAGTGTCAAGAAAATTCAAGGCACCCGGGGGGGGCCGGTTCCGCGTCAAATCGTCAGCCTTCTTTCCGCTTGGCCGCGGAGGATGCGTGGGCCAACAGGCCTTCCATGGTCGCGAAACGCTCGGTAACCGGAGCCAGGAGAGCGGCTCCCTCAGCGGACATCCATTGATGGGTGGCCACTTTAATGAACATCCCCACCCATAGTCCGCCGTGCTGGCGCGCCGTGCGCATCGTGGGAAGCGTGTGGTTCGTACCGGAGGTGTAATCTCCAAAGGCAACCGGGGCTTCTTCGCCCAGGAAAAGCGACCCATAGTTGACAAGGTTTTTCCAGAATGACCGCCACTGCTGGGAATGGACTTCGAGGTGCTCGGGAGCGCACTCATTGGCCACCTGCACCGCCTCTTCGAGGTCAGAGACCAGGTAGATCCAACCGTTGGTTTCCCAGGAAGATCGGGCAATAGCGGCAGTTCCCAGAGTCATCAGCTGGGCTTCCATCTCGACCAGCGTCCTGTCGATCAGCCGTTGTGAGGTTGCCACCAAGATCGGCCTGGCACGAGGGTCATGCTCCGACTGGGCAAGGAGATCAGCTGCGACCCACTCGGGATTCGCGGAATCGTCAGCGATGATCAGAACCTCGCTGGGGCCTGCCAGGAAATCAATTCCGACATAGCCAAAGACCTGGCGCTTGGCCTCGGTGACGTAGGCATTACCGGGACCGGCAATGATATCCACCGCCTGGATACTGAGCGTACCGTACGCTAAAGCCGCCACGGCTTGAACTCCGCCGACACAATAGATCTCGTCCGCCCCGGCGATCTGCATAGCAACAAGCGTGGTTGGGTTGATCCCGTTGTACTTGGCATCCGGAGGACTGCAGGCGACCACTCGCTTGACTCCAGCCACCCGCGCGGGAATGATCCCCATTAGGGCAGTGGAGGGAAGCGGATAGCGGCCGCCCGGTACATAGATCCCGGCCGATGCCACGGGGATCAAGCGGTGGCCTACGTGGACTCCGGAAAGGCTCTCCTTTTCGATTTCGGTCAGCGCAGATTTCTGCGATTCCGCAAAGTCCCGAATGTTTCTTGCGGCGAATTCGAGATCCTGGATTGCCTGCATGGGGACTGCCCCCCAGGAAGCTTTCTTCTCGTCTTCACTGACCGCCAGGACGGTTCGATCGACTCTGTCGAACTGTTGTGTCAACGAACGAAGCGCCGGATCACCCTCCTTCCGCACGCGCTCAATGATCGCGGTTACCGTTTCCTGCAAAACTTGGGTCGCACTTAGGTCGACTGGCCTAGCACTCTTCACAATAGTCCTGCTCATGTACCTATGGTTACTCCTTTCTCGTGATTGAACTCGAGCTGTTTGGGAGCTTGTTTCTCAATCAATCAAAACAGGACAAATCTTCCGTGTCAATGCTTTATCATATAGATTATATGAAAAATGCTCGATGATCGCGGGTCCAACCGAAAAAGCCACCAAGAGTTGGTGATGTCAGACTGTGTCTAAATCCCCTCTCAAGGCGGATCTAAAAAAAGGAGGTTCCTGATGAATCTGCAACAATTGTGTCCCCCATTCCAGTTCCATATCCCCACCAAAATACTCTTTGGTTTGGGCGCTGCCTCTCAAACGGGGGAGGAAGCGCGGAATTATGATGCCAAACGAGCGCTGCTGTTTACCGACAAGGGTTTGATCCGTGCAGGCGTGGTGAAGCCGGTCTTGGATAGCCTTAAGCAGGCAGGGATTGAGGTCACCGTGTGGGATGAGGTTTTCACCAACCCGACGGTCGAGCTCTTCGAACAAGCGGCCTCCGCCTTGCAAAAAAACCCATCTGACATCCTGGTGGCTGTGGGAGGCGGAAGCTCGATCGATACCGCCAAGATCGTGGGGATCCTGGAATCGAATCCGCAGCCCCTGTTAGCATTGGAAGGCTATGGCAAGGCTAAAAAACCGAGGCGTCTCCCCCTAATTGCCATTGAGACGGCAGCGGGTTCTGGTTCAGAGGTTTCCGAATTCGCCATTGTGCGCGATTGCACCCGAGACCTCAAAGTAGGGATAAACGGACCATATATGTTCCCCGACATCGCCATTTGCGACCCCCTCCTGACACTTTCTCTACCTCGAAAAGATACAGCCGAGATCGGGATCGACGCCTTGAGCAACGCGATCGAAGCATACCTCACGCGGAAAGCCTGGCCTCTCTCCGATGCGCTGGCTTTGCAGGCAATGACACTGATCTTCGCCAACCTGCGAAAGGCGACATGGGATGGCCGGAACGTCCCTGCTCGAGAGGCTATGATGGCCGGAGCGATCCTGGCAGGTCTTTCCATGAGCGTGGGCCTGGGAATCCCCCATGCCCTGGCCGAACCGATTGGCGGTCTCTACAACCTTACTCACGGCTTGACTGTCGCGCTTTCTCTGCCGGTTGGTCTGGACTTCTGCCGCCCCACTTCCGCCGATCGACTGGCTACAGTGGCGGAAGTCGCCAGTGAGGTCGTAGACGGGCTTTCCATTTTCGAAAAATCGATCCGGGCGGTAGAGGCCGTACGGATGCTGATTCGGGACCTTGGACTGCCCACAGCCCGCCAGGCAGGCTGCCGCAAAGAAGACATTCCCTCCTTGGTTCAAAAGATCCTGATCCATGACTGTCTATTGGAGAGTCCTCGCTTCCCGGACGAGGCACAAATTGCGGCCATGCTGGAGGAGATGTTCGCGGTAGAATTATAGTAATAGCTTGCAGTCATGATGAGTACATGGCTATTGGAGAAGTACATTGCCAGGTCAACTGGTTGTTGTTTATGATAATCTCGAGGGAAGGGATTCCAGAGACTATTATTGTCAGGGAGGAGACGACACAACATGATTGGTAAAACCGGAATCGGACCACGTTTGAAGAACTTCAGGGCTGTATCCGGACTCTCTCTACAGGAACTGTCGCAAAAAACAGGTCTATCGATACCATATCTCTCGCGGGTGGAGAATGAAAAAGCCAACATCAGCGTAGTCAACCTCCGCCAGATTGCGAATGCACTGGAAGTACCGCTGGCATCACTCTTCCTTGACGACGTGGACACCTCGCGGCAGCTGCTGCGCAAGGAAGAACGGCGACCGATGATTCTCAACGTATGTAACGGTAAAAAAAGCACCGAGGAATGGCTTCTGCATGACCCAAGATCGAAGCTAGAACCCGCGTTGATCCGTCTTCCACCTGGGACGGAGGGAGGAAAACCCTTCGGTCATGAAGGCTGGGAATTCATCTGGGTTCTGAAAGGGGACGTACTTTACCAAGTCGGCACCACGGAATACGAGCTGCACAAAGGGGATACTCTCTACTATCAGTGCATATTGCCGCATTACTTCCGCAATTTGGGAAAGCGAACGGCTGAGTTCCTGGTGGTTGCAACCCCCTGGAGTTTTTGAGCGAGGATCCATCAGCTTCATTGAGCCGACTCGGCGGACGCATTTTTTCCACCAGCAAAATCCAAGGCCAGCAGTAACCGGTAGACCAAGCCGCTGGTGAAGACGGCGAAGGAGAGCAGCAACAGCAACACCAGGAATGCCCGCCTGCCTCCGATTTCCCGCGTAAGGACGACGAAAGATGCCAGGCAGGGGAAGGAGATGGTAACGAAG
>JBGOWQ010000229.1:0-3007 GCA_041478715.1 Thermodesulfobiota bacterium
AATCGAGGACATTGGTTTGATGATGGCCGGTAAAACAATGGAAGTTTCTCCCGGAGAGACGACGTGAGCCTGGTGTTGGAAAAGCGAGAGACTCCCTCTCGCACCCTAGCCTTCGTGGTCCCGGTTGCCGCCATTGTGCTGGCGTTACTAATCGGGGCTGGGGTGATTGCTATCGGTGGGGCCAACCCCTGGGCCGCTCTGCAGGAAATGTTCCTCGGCGCTTTTGGTACCAGCTATGCTCTTTCCGAAACGCTGGTTAAGACGATCCCCCTCATCTTTTGCGGTTTAGCCGTGGGTCTGGCCTTCAAAACGCAATTGTGGAACATCGGGGCCGAAGGTCAGCTCTACATGGGCGCCTTTGCTGCCGGGGGTTTAGCCTTGGCGTTTCCGGACGGCCAATCCTGGTGGCTGATCCCGTTGATGTTTGTGGCCAGTTTCCTGGCCGGTGGCCTGTGGGGATTGATTCCCGGCTTGCTGAAGGGCCTGCTCAATGTCAACGAGATCATTACCTCGTTGCTGCTGAACTATGTGGCCATCCTGTGGGTGCAATATTTCATCTACGGTCCTTGGAAGGACCCGCAAGGTTATGGCTTTCCCTATACGGCTGTTTTCGGTGAAGGAGCCTGGCTGCCCACCTTGGGTGACACGCGGATCCATCTGGGCTTGGTCTTTGCCCTGGTGGTTGCCTTGCTGATCTTTTTCCTACTGCGCAGTACGAAGATGGGTTACGAGATCCGTGTAATAGGAGAAAACCCCCAAGCCGCTCGCTATGCCGGGATGAACATTGCTCGCACGATCATCGTGGTCTTCTTCATTTCCGGCGGCCTGGCCGGCCTGGCCGGGATGGGAGAAGTATCGGGCGTGATCCACCGGTTGCAGCCCGTGATCTCCACCGGTTTCGGGTACACGGCGATCATCATTGCCTGGCTATCCAAACTGAACCCCTTGGTCACCGTGATCGTGTCATTCCTGTTCGGCGGACTGCTGGTGGGTGGGTATTCCTTGCGCGCGCTGGGTCTCTCCGAGGCGATCGTCTATATCATCCAGGGCTTAATCCTCTTCCTGCTGTTGGGAGGGGAGATCCTGGTCCGCTATCGCCTGCACTGGCAACGGAGGCGGGTCTGATGGATCTGCAAACGGTTCTAGCCACCTTGGCGGCCACCATCAAAGCCGGTACCCCCCTGCTCTACGTGACCCTGGGGGAGATTTTGGCCGAACGTTCCGGCGTCCTCAACCTGGGATTGGAAGGAATGATGCTGATCGGAGCCATGGTCGGCTACCTGATCTGTTTTCTCACCGGCAATTGCTGGATCGGGGCTTTGGTCGCTACCCTTGCCGGTGGAGCGGTGGCGCTGATCCATGCCTTCCTGGTGATTACCTTGCGGGCGCAGCAGGTCGTCAGCGGTCTGGCGCTGACCATGTTTGGCATGGGTCTCTCAGGCTTTTTGGGCAAAGTGGTGATCGGCGTCCCCATTGCTAACTATTTCAAACCGGTCACCGTTCCGCTTTTGGGCAGCATCCCCTATCTGGGCGAGATCTTTTTCCGGCAGGACGCCCTAGTCTATATTTCCTACTTGCTGATTCCGCTGGCCGCTTTTTGGATCTACCGCACGCGACCGGGTTTGCATATGCGGGCAGTGGGGGAAAGCCCGGCCACGGCCGACGCCATGGGGATCAATGTCTACGGCGTCCGCTACCTCTACACATTCCTCGGCGGCTGTCTGGCCGGATTGGGCGGAGCTTACCTCTCCCTGGCCTATACTCCTGTTTGGTTGGAGAACATGACCGCCGGTCGGGGTTGGATTGCGATCGCATTGGTCATCTTCGCTGCCTGGGATCCATTCAAAGCGCTGCTTGGCTCTTACCTGTTCGGCTTGGTCGACGCCGTGCAATTCCGTTTGCAAGCCGTGGGTGTAGCAGTTCCATCGTTTTTCTTGAATATGACGCCGTACCTTGCCACCATCCTGGTGCTGATCTTCGCCACGCGCGAAACACTGCGCCGTCGATTGGGAGCGCCGGCTGCCTTGGGGGTGCCCTATGTCCGAGAAGAAAAATAACTTAAAACTCGCCATTGGCTTGTCGCTGGGATTCCTGCTGATCGTTGCCGGCCTGCTCTTGTTTCTATGGAAAGCGCTGGAGCGTCAGTTGGACATCTTGCCGTTCGCAGACGAGCGCTAAGCAAAATGGGTTAGGGTTTACTCCCTAACCCAAGGAGACAAGTGTTCTGGTTGCTCTTGGTGCAACCATCTGTCTTCCACTGTCTATTCTAGCGAATGCAATCAATGGAGCGCAAGCCCCTTGGGGTGCATCGTACGGCAGATCCATTCGAGTCCTTCTTGGACGTCGGCTTCAATGGAAGATAGACTGTTGCGAGTGATTGGCACAGGTTCCGTTTGAAAGCGGTACCGGGAGCGGCGACCGCCGAAAACTTAGAGAGAGGAATCCAATGAACGAATCTTGCAGGCATCATCGAACGATCCTATCGAAACCACTGTCTCCCAATCTACCTTTTTCCCCGGCTGTCAGCTTTGGCCCCTTCGTCTTCATTTCAGGGATCGTTGGACGCAACCATGCCACGGGGGAGATCGCCAAGGGCGACATCGAAGGGCAGACATACCAGGCCATGGAGAACATCCGCCACCAGCTGGAGCTTGCCGGCAGCTCGATGGAGAGCGTGTTGAAGATCACTGTTTTCCTCACCGACATCAAATTATTCCTCCGCATGAACGATGCCTATCGCTCATTCTTCCCCGGTGATTTCCCAGCCCGTACTTGTGTCGCAGTTTCGGCACTACCCGACCCGGACGCTCTGGTGGAGATCGAAGCCGTGGCGGGCCGGTAAGGAAAGACACCCGATGGACCTTTTGATTCAGGGCGGCTTAATTGTAACAGGCAGCGGCATGCGGCAGGCGGACATTGCCATAGAGGGGGGAAAAATCGTTCAGGTGGAATCCGGGATGGATCCGGCCCGAGCAGAGCGGACCGTGGATGCCACCGATTTGCTGGT
>JBGOWQ010000116.1:0-4890 GCA_041478715.1 Thermodesulfobiota bacterium
GCCAGCAAATCGCCCCGGACGAAATCCACTTCGGCCTGGGCTTCCAGGGCGTTCAAGCGGGCCATGGACACCATGGCCGGGGACAGATCGAGGCCGATCACTTTCCAGCCGGCCTTAGCCAGCACGATGGCCACTTTCCCGGTTCCACAGCCCACGTCTAGGGCCGCCTTGCCTCCGGGTTGGGTAGGAAGATTGGTTAAAACGGTTTGTAGGCAGAGCAGCCCCGGCTCGGAAAAGCCCAAGGCATCGTAGACGGCGGCCAGATGGCGGTAGGGGTCTCCGCTGATGTCCAGCATGCCCTTATTTTATCCCTGTTCTGCGATCTTTTATACTCGAGCGATGCAAAAAGGATCCGTACTGGAATTACGCGTGGAGAAGCTGACATTCGAAGGGAAGGCGCTGGCTCATGGTCCGGAAGGAAAACCCGTGTTCCTGGAGGAAGCCCTGCCAGGGGAGCGGGTGCGCGCGACCTTGATCAAGGACAAGCGTGAGTATGGCATTGCCCATTTGTTGGAGGTGATCGATCCTTCCCCCGATCGTGTGGCGCCTCGCTGCCGGCATTTTGCCCGTTGCGGCGGATGCAGCCTGCAGCACGCCTCCTATTCGGCGCAACTTGGTTTCAAAGAGGGGTTCGTTGCGGACGCGTTGCACCGCATCGGCAAGATGGCCGAGCTTCCCCTGCTGCCAATCGTTGCCTCACCACGCGAGTTTGGCTATCGCAACAAAATGGAATTCTCGTTTTCCCGGGAGGAAGAGGAGCTGCGTCTGGGGTTGCATCCCCGGGGTAGTTTTCGCCACGTGGTGGATTTGGCGGAGTGCCCGATCTTCTCTTTTCCGATGGAGGACTTGTTTGCCTCCGCAAAGCGTTGGGCCAACGAACGAAATCTGACCGTCTGGGATGTAAAAGGTCACCAAGGCGCCTTGCGCAATTTTCTGATCCGGACCAGCCGCCATGGCAACCCGTTGTTCGACCTGGTGTCGGGCGAACCGCTCTCCCAGGAAGCGGTCGAAGCCTGGATCTCTCTCCTGCCCCCCGGGGATGCGTTGCTAACGATCAACCGAGCCTGGGGCGACACGCACCGGGTGGACGAACAGCAGGTATTGCGCGGCAGGGGATTTCTGGAAGAGACACTGATGGAATTGATTTGCCGCATCTCCCCGCGGTCGTTTTTCCAAACGAACCCCTGGGCGACGGAACTCCTGTACGGGGAAGTGGTGGCGGCTGTGAAAGAATGCGGTGCGAACGTGATCCTGGACCTCTATTGCGGTACTGGGACGATCACCTGCCTGCTGGCGCGGGAAGGTGCGGAAGTCTGGGGTGTGGAGCGTGAGCCGGCAGCGATCCGCGATGCGCAGGAAAACGCTGCCCGGAACGGACTGTCCGTACATTTTCGGGTGGGGGAAGTTGAACGCATGCCGGACGATCTGCCACCCTTTGATCTGATCGTGCTGGATCCGCCACGCAGCGGCCTGCACCCGAAGGCTACCGAATGGCTGTTGAAGGAACACCCGCAATTCCTGATCTACATTTCCTGCAATCCGGATACACTGGCGCGCGACTTGCTCCTATTGGAACCCTACGAATTGATGCGGGTGCGCCCGTTCGACCTGTTTCCCCAGACCTTCCACCTAGAGACGGTGGCCCTATTGAAAAGGGGACAGGCTACTTTTCTATGAGATAATCCAAGGAATCACGCGCAGGGAGGTTACTCATGCCCAGGATCGCCCGAGGAATATCGGATGGTGCTGTCTATCATCTGCTGAACCGGGGTAACGCCCGACAAGAAGTATTCCATCACGACAACGACTACCAAGCTTTCGTCAACCTGCTGCGCGAGATGGACCAGCGCAATCCGTTTGGGATATTAGCTTATTGCCTAATGCCTACTCATTTTCATCTGGTAGTCCGGCCGGAAAAGGCGGGCGATCTTCACCGGGGTATGCAGTGGCTGATGACCAGTCATGTCCGCCGGCAGCACGCCCTTGATGGAGGCAGTGGCCACATCTGGCAGGGCCGCTACAAGAGCTTCTTGATCGAGCAAGACGATCACTTGCTGATGGTGTTGCGCTATGTCGAAGGAAATCCCGTTCGGGCGGGACTGGTTTCCTCGGCTATGGATTGGCCGTGGTCTTCCCACCTCCAACGAGTGGGTGTGAGCCGCGAACTGTTCATAAAGGATCTTCCCATTGATTATCCTGCGCAATGGTCATCTTATGTGAATCGTCCACTGTCCGAAGGAGACTTGGAGGAATTGCATCGAAGCGTCAGTCGGCATGCTCCTTATGGGAGCCCCAATTGGCAGACGGAAACAAGTCAAAAGCTTGGACTCGAGTCCACCATGCGGCCACGAGGTAGACCGAAGAAGCAGTAGGAAAAGTAGCTGCAAATGGCACTGGGAGGCGCTGAAAAAGTAGCCTGTCCCCTTTTTGACTTTTCGATTTTCCCCTATAATTGAGCGGTGCGGATCACGGTGAACGACAACCCGATCGAGCTGGACGGAGAGGAACTCTCCATCAAGGAGGTGCTGGCCGCGATGCACTATTCCTTCCCCTTGATCAACGTCCGTTTGAACGGGACCCTGATCGGCAAGCCGGATTTCGCTGCCACACTGGTGCATGAGGGGGATGACGTGAACGTCTACCACTTGATCGGAGGCGGCTAACAGAGTTCGTTTCGGAAAAAAATGCTGGAGAATTTCAAGGCTAGTGCTGAATCACCCTCAAGGAAGGACGATCGCATGATCAAGCGCCTGAAGACTTACGACGAGAATTGCACCGGATGTCTGATCTGCACCCAGGTCTGCTCCCACGTCTATTTCAAGCAAGAAAACCCGGACAAGTCCTCGATCCGGGTAGAAGATCGGCCGAACGGGACCTTTCACCTGGTCGTCTGTGACCAAACCTGCCGTTTGTGCGTGGCGGAATGCCCCACGATGGCGATTTCGGTCAGCTCTCAAGGGGTGGTGATGATCAATCGAACCCTGTGCATCCACTGCCTGGCCTGCGTGGCCGTCTGCCCGATCCAAGCCATGCGTTCCCACTCCGACCTGCTGGTCCCTTTCAAGTGCATCGCCTGCGGCCAATGTGCCAAGCAATGCCCCAGCCAAGCCCTGGAAATCGTCACCGAGGAGGCACAAGGATGACGCACGATGTTCTGAAAGAATACCGCTACGAGCTGAAACCGGTGGTCCGCGGCTACAACCATCGCACCCTCTATGTGAACCTCTCCACCGGGGAGATCCGGGAAAAGCCGGTGTCTGAGGAGATGAGGAAGAAGTTCGTCGGCGGTAAGGGTTTCGATCTGAAGCTGATGTGGGATGCCACCATAGGAACCACCCGCTGGAACGATCCGGAGAACGAGATCAATATCGCCATGGGCCCGATTGCCGGTAACACCAACTACCCCGGCTCGGGCAAGTCGATCGTGACCACGATTTCGCCGGCCACCGGCATTGCCGTGGACTGCAACGTGGGCGGGCATTTCGGCCCCTACCTGAAATTCTCCGGCTTTGACGCGCTAGAGATCCAGGGCAAAGCCGAGCGGGAAACCCTTCTCTATATCGACGGCGACCAGGGCCTGGTGCAAATCCTTTCCGCCGGTGAGATTCCCTCCGACAGCCACCTGCTGACTGAGCAACTGACCGAACATTTCGCCAAAGACGAGAGGGACAAGCAGCACCTGTCCATCGTATCTGCGGGACGAGGGGCGGAACACACCTGGATCGGCTGCCTGAATTTCACCTACTACGATAAACGGCGCAAGGCGATGCGGCTGAAACAAGCCGGTCGCGGCGGCACGGGCACGGTGTTCCGGGACAAGAAGCTGAAGGCGCTGGTGGTGAAATTCTCGAAACTCAAGGGCGATTCCAACCATCCTGCCGACCAGAAGAACGTGCAGGAAACCGGCCTCAGGCTGCACAGGGAGATCCTGACGCTGGATGACGAGCAGTGTCGGATGCGCCGCCAGGGCACCGCTCACCTGGTAGAGGTGATGAACGACTACGATCTGCTGCCGGTGATGAATTTCCGCTACGGCTCTCATCCGGAGGGAAACAAGCTGGCCTCCTGGGTATGGGAGAAACGGTTCACGCAGAACATCCCCGACGGTTGCTGGTTTGGCTGCACACTTTCCTGCGCTCACGCCGTCGACGACTTCGAGCTGAAGACCGGCCCCTATGCCGGGCAGAAGGTGATGATTGACGGGCCGGAGTACGAGACGGTGGCCGGCTGTGGCTCCAATCCCGCCATCTTCGATCCGGACGCCGTGCTGGAAATCAACTTCTATTGCGACACCTATGGCATCGACACGATCTCCTTCGGCACGATCACGGCCTTCGTGATGGACTGCTATCAAAACGGCATCCTCAACCGGGAACGCACGGGCGGGCTGGAGTTGACCTGGGGGAACTGGCGCGCGGCCTGCGAACTACTGCACCAGATGGCTCGCGGCGAGGGGTTTGGTCTGATTGCGGGCAAGGGCGTGCACTGGATGAAGACCCACTTCGTAAGAGAGTACGGCGCCGACCGCCAATTCCTGGACGACATCGGCATGGAAGGGAAGGGGTTGGAGCAGTCGGAGTACCAATCCAAAGAATCCCTGGCCCAACAGGGCGGGTACTACATGACCAACAAGGGACCCCAGCACGACGAGGCCTGGTTGATTTTCATGGACATGGTGAACAACCGCCTGCCGACGTTCGAAGCCAAGGCCGAAGCTCTGCATTATTTCCCCCTCTTCCGTACCTGGTTCGGATTGCAGGGGCTTTGCAAGCTCCCCTGGAACGACATCGAACCGGCCAACAACGCCGAGCAGTCCGAGCCCAATAAGGTGCCCGAGCACGTGCAGAATTACGTGGACATCTATAACGCCATCACCGGCGAACACATCGA
>JBGOWQ010000199.1:0-3265 GCA_041478715.1 Thermodesulfobiota bacterium
CTTCGTCACGATGAAACCCGGCCGGCGTGCGCGCTTGGCTTTGTTTCGAATGTACCCGGTAAACACGGCATAGCCCACGAACAATACGGCAATCACCACCACCACCAGAATGATTTGTGTCACATCCATGGCCCTATTGTAGCGTAAAACGGGTAGAATCAACCCAATGACTTCCAATAGTGACCCGATGCCTGCGGACCAGGAAATGGTGAATCTGCACCAGCCACCGATCGCTAGTGGCCGGACCGCTGAAGTTTTTGCCTTGGGATCAGGTCAAGTACTGAAGCTGTATCGGCCGGAGATGCCCGGGGAGTGGCGCGACTATGAAGCCAAAGTAGGGCGGATCGTGATGGAAGCGGGGTTGGCCACAAACGAGGAGATCCAGGGAGAAAAACCGGAGTTTTTGGCACGGATCAAGCGAAGGTTGGCGAACCAACCGTTTTGGAAGGAATAGGAGGATTGCCATGTTCAATCGAATTATGGTTCCGGTGGATGGATCGCAAGAAGCGGCACGGGCCGTGGGGGTCGCGGTGGAGGAAGCCCGGCATCAGCTTCCGTCGGCGGAAGTGACCCTTGTGCATGTGATTCCCCCCATCCCGATGGCGAAGGCGATCCCGGGCGGCCTGGACTACCTGCACCGCTGCTTGCCGGATCTGGAAGAAGACCGTCGAAAGGAAGCAAGAAGGATCTTGGCCGAGGCTTCGCAGCCTCTACAGAAGCAGGGGATTCCCGTCCGGACCATCGTGCTGGAGGGACATCCGGCAGAGGCGATCCTCAACTATGCGCGGGAGCAGAGCCAGGATCTGATCGTGATGGGATCCCGCGGGCTGACCGGCACCAGCGAGTTCCTGCTCGGTTCGGTCAGCAATGCGGTGGTGCACCACGCCGGATGCGCGGTGCTGATTGTTCGCTGACCGATGGAGTTTGGCCCGCTAATCTAGAAGAAAGAGGTGCGCATGGAGGAAACACAGAGCATCATTCTAGACGTGCAGGATCTTTCAAAGCAGTATGACCCGCCCAAGGGGATTCTGGCCGTCGATGGAATCAGTTTCCAAATTCATCATGGCGAGATCTTTTCCCTGCTGGGTCCCAATGGTGCCGGCAAAACTACCACTATCTCCATTCTCTGTGGGTTGCTGCAGCCGACGAAGGGTGATGCTTGGATCTTCGGTCATTCCGTCCGGCGGGAGCCGCTACTGGCGAAAGAACAAGTCGGCGTGGTGCCGCAGGATATCGCTTTGTACCCAGACCTCTCCGCCCGGGAGAATCTCAGCTTCTGGGGGAAGATGTACGGCATGCGCGGACCCCTGTTGAAGCAACGCGTGGACGAAGTGTTGCAAATCGTGGGCTTGGCCCAGCGGGAAAAAGGGCGTGTGGGGAAGTATTCGGGCGGAATGAAGCGCCGATTGAATATCGGAGTGGCCCTGCTGCACAAACCACGCTTGATCATCATGGACGAACCGACGGCGGGCATCGACCCCCAGAGCCGGCGGCACATCTTGGATTCGGTGAAAGAACTGAATCGGGAAGGTTCCTCGGTGCTCTACACCACTCACTACATGGAAGAGGCGCAGGAGCTTTCTCATCGAATTGCGATCATGGATCACGGGACCATCGTGGCCCTGGGCAGTCACCAAGAGCTGGTGAAGATCATTGGCGAACTGGACCGGGTGGAGTTGACCGTGAGCCAGTCTAGCCAGAGTCTTTGGGAAGCCTGGCGAGCCTGCGAGGGCGTGGCGAACGTGGTAGCGGAGGGGACCTTGGCTACGCTGCTGGTAGAGGATAGCAACCGGGTGCTGCCCCGCTTGTTCGAGGCAGCAGCGGCCACAGGGATCCGGATCACGTCCGTCCAGATCCAGGAACCGAACCTGGAATCGGTCTTCCTGCACCTTACCGGCCGTGGCCTGCGCGACTGAGAGGCAAGCATGAAATTGCTGGACATTGCCCTCAAGGACCTCTCCCGCATTTCCCGCAGTCCGTTTGGCGTCGGCATGGCTCTGGTGGTGCCCCTGTTGATTACCGGGCTGATCTACTTCGCGTTCGGCGGGATTTCTTCGGGTAGCGGCAGCCTGGCGCCGGCACGAGTGGTGGTGGCTGATTTGGATCAACCTCCCGCAGACGCTCTGTTTGCCGCCGGTCCCCTGCTGGAGCAGGTGCTAACTGGAACGCAGATGGCTTCCCTGATGCAGGTGACTCCCTTGCCGAGTGAAGGAACCGCCCGTCTGGCGGTGGAGAACAAGCAGGCTGACATGGCAGTCATCATTCCCACCAACTTCACCCAGGTGGCGCTGAATGGCTCAAACAAAGCTTCCTTGCTGGTCTATTTCGATCCCGTGTTGCAGGTGCAGCCCAAGATCTTGGAAGCGATCCTACGCGATACGCTGGACGGCTTCAGCGGCACAGGAATTGCCATCGCCACCCTATTGGAAGGATGGAAACAGCTTGGCCTACCGGACGGCGAAAGCCAGATCCCGGACGTGCAGCGTCAATATGTGGAATGGATCCGGAGGGCCCAGGCGCCGGAGGGAAGCGCCGTCAGCTCGGCCTTCGTCCTGCAAAAGCCTGCCGCGGCGCAGACATCAGACTCCAATCCGTTGCTGGCGCAAACCATGGCCGGGATGATGATCTTCTTCGTCTTCTACAGCGGGGCCGTGGTAGCGATGAACATCTTGCAGGAAGATGAACAGGGCACTCTGGCCCGCCTGTTCTCCACCCCCACCGCCAAGGGCCAGATCCTGCTGGGCAAATTGGTCTCGGTCCTGTTGGTGATGGTGATTCAAACCATTCTGCTGCTGTTGCTCTCTTCCCTGCTTTTCGGCATCCACTGGGGTTCACCCTTGTCTCTGGTATTGGCCGATCTGGGCATGATCGCCATCGCCGGTGGCCTGGGCCTCTTCTTGATGTCCTTGATCCGGTCTAGTCGCCAATCGGGGCCGATCCTGGGCGGCGTTTTGACGTTGACCGCGATGCTGGGCGGTTTGTTTACCGCATCCATTCCCTCTCTTCCGCCGGCGTTTGATGTCGCCAACTTGTTTACACCCCAGGGATGGGCACTGCAAGCCTGGAAGCTGAGCTTGTCCGGCGCCGGTCCACTGGACTTGCTGGTTCCGTTTGCCGTGATGCTGATCTTGGGTTTGATCCTTTTCGCCGTCGGCCTGTTTCGCTTCAAGCGGCGGTACGCGTGAGGGAGCCATGCGCATCCTGGAATTGATCCGCAAAGACCTCTCTCAAATCGTGCGGGACTGGAAATCCTTCGTGTTTCTCC
>JBGOWQ010000239.1:0-2896 GCA_041478715.1 Thermodesulfobiota bacterium
ACCATAAACCCAACCCTTCGCCCAGAGAGATGAAGGCGAGAAGAGGAATGGGGTCCACTTGATCAAGGAATAGCTTGCAGAAGGGGAAACCGATTCCATAAAGGATGGAAGCCAGCGTGGCCGGTAAGATGGGGAGAATCCAAGCTTGCCTCACGGGCGTAGTCTATTCATTATTCTCCGCCTTGCGCAAGATCTGCTTCCAGCATAGGCATGTTCAAGGATGATTGGTGGCGAAAACATCAACCTCAGTAGTTGATGGCAGTATACCGTTTGCCTGCTATTGTGGTCATCTCGTGCCAGCCACTATCACCAAAGAACACGAGATAAGCCATGAGTCGCAAAGTCCATCCAGAGCAATAGGCGAACACCAAAAAATGGCTTGGGGTCATCCATGCCAATGTACCCATGGCACAATTGGATAGAGCGACAGACTTCGGATCGGTAGGTTACGGGTTCGAGCCCCGCTGATTCCGCACAATCAATGTTGGGCGCTACAAAGCAGCCTACTGCGTAACGGATTATAGGTCTTGTAGACAATCGGTACACAACAGCACTTGCACCCAACGCAGCATAGGGTGGCCGCTAAGCTCTTGAGCTACTCATCATCGAGATAATCGAAAGGCAGATCTATGCCGTCAGAAATGGGGTATCGTTGGTTGCGATTGATTACACAGAGCAGTTGACAGAGTAGCATATAGGAAGCCAACTAGCCGGCAAACTGGAAAGACAGTAAGCCAGGGTACAAGCCCCCGAATCGTAGTGGATTCAAACGCGAGCAAAGCGGGCATGTTGTTTCAGAAAGGAAGGCTGAAGTGAACAAGCGCGGTGGTGGCTGAGAAATGAGCAAGTTCTATATTGCCCCTGATGAAGTCACGACCTATGAGCGCCACGGAGACAAGATTGTATTCCGGATCGAAGTTCCGGTGAAGAGCCTCGAACTGCTCGAAAAGATCCAATCGACGGCCTGGAGGGGCAAGAAAATCCCGACGCAGTACAGGCTCAACCTGCGTGAGATCCTGGAAAAGATCGAAGAGCATGAAAACGAAACAAGCGATGCTGTGGGAACCGACAAAGGAGACAAGAGCCAGCTGGCTAAGAAGATGGGAAGATAGTAAACCAGTAGGATAGTAAACCAAGATACCAGCCCCCGCCAATTATGGAGTAAAGGGAACCCATGTGCACAATACACTGCCGACTCACGCTACGACCGGGTGCTAATTATCTCTAGAAGTTTTTTCTACGAAAGTTGCAGAAGTTGCAGTTTGTAATTGCGGGCCGTGACAGAGTGCGGCCTTTTCCTGGGCAATTTAGGGCATAATGATAATAAGGTGACTACGCCTCCATGAGGAAATTGATGGCCCGTTTGGGAACCACCGCAAAGGCGCAATGATCAAGTTCCTGATCCCCTGTAAAGACGGTGACATCAGTCAGCGGGAGGAACTCTGCCGGAGCATTGAGCATGTCCAAGAGCCTGGATCCAGGGTGAATGTGCACAAGACCTACCACCTTATACTGGTTGGTTCGAATAATGACTTTTTCCGCAACTTTCTCGATACAACGGGCTGGATCTGACTTGATGATGCCTTTGCGTTTGGCGCTATCCATTTCCTACCTCCCTGAACCTGATTGCACGATTATACCTCCCGGCCGTTAGAGAGCAAGCCGCGGAAATATACGGTAGAACCCTGAAATATACGGCCTTTAATGGGCGACATAGAAGGGGGGAATTCACGCCCTGAAACCCTAGAAACGCCTAAGAAGGGTATGAAACAGAGCGATATATGACGGGAGCAGGCGGATCTACGCTGATTGAAGAGGGTGGTAATGTTTGCCCAAGATGCAGGAGTCAGTTAGATTTTGCCTGTCGGTAAGGATAGTCAGCCGGATCTGCGTGTCCCGGACGACCGAAAGGAGCTTTACTCACAAAATAAATAGGCGTAGGATATAGGCTGTAATTGGTTTTTCCGACGCGCCCATAGCTCAATTGGATAGAGCGACAGACTTCGGATCTGTAGGTTGCGGGTTCGATTCCTGCTGGGCGCGCTTCTTATTTGGTCGAAACGCGCCAGTCGGATTCTAGCGTCAGCGGATCCCGGTGTCGTACTGGATGTTCACCTCCACGAATTGGCCCTCCGGTACCACCACCGTCTGCAAGCCGGCCACCGGAAACGGATTTCCCCCCGGCAAGGGATCAAGCTGGTATGTTCCGGGCGCCAGAGCAACTCGATAATAGCCGTTGACATCCGACTGGAAGAGGGCGACTTCCTGCCCGTTGGCTTCCTGTCGCACCACCACGGTGGCTTGATACGGTTTCTCGTTGGGCTGACCGAGGACTTCCACCGGCTGGATCGGGCCTAATGTGATGCGGCCAAAGATACCGCTGTAAGGTTGGGGGATTTTGGCGATCAGGCTGTAAGCCAAGCCCTCCTGATCGGCCAGGATCACCCGCTGGTGCGCTGCCAACAGAGGCGCGATCAGGGCATAGAGCTCGCCCGTCAAGGTGACGCCCTCCGGCTTGCTCGCCAGCTCAGCCAGCCGGCCGATACCGGCCAGGAACGACGCAGGTAGGTTGACCAACCGTTCGTTCTGATCGGTGGTGAGATCGCTGGTTTTCCCCATGGCGGTCACGAACAGTGTACTAAGAGCCGGGATATACTCCTTGGCCTCCGGCAGGGAAACATTTTTCAAATAGGAGTAGAGGTAGTGGAACTCAGCCGGAGCTCCCCAGGCGTATTCGGAGACCCCCTTTTGAAAATCAGCGGTCCAGAAGTCAATGGAAGTAGTACCCAGGTCGGTGGGCATCGGGTCCGGCTGGTAATGATCGTCCATTTGCAAATATCCCCAGGCTGTCAATACCAAAAGCAGGTCCAAGGATTGCGGGTACGTCAGGTTTGCC
>JBGOWQ010000158.1:0-3854 GCA_041478715.1 Thermodesulfobiota bacterium
CGGAGTGTCCTCCAGGTAGATGGTTTGCAGGCCGGGGATGGCCTTGATCAAGGCCTGGCGACCTTCCTCGTGGGCTTTCGTCCAGCCTCCGTCGCTAATTCTGCCATAATAGAGGAAGGCAATGCGCAGGGGTTGCGCCGTGGGGCTGGTCGTTGTCGGTGGGGGGGGAAGAGGGAGAGGAAGGTGCCGGTTGGCAACCGGTCAGCAATAGGCAGGGCATCAGCAATATCGCTACCCAACAACGGCCAGCCCCACGACGCAACCCCTGCGCATTGCCTTCCTCTATTATGGCAAAATTAGCGACGGCGGCTGGACGCAAGCCCACGAGGAAGGTCGCCAGGCCTTGATCAAGGCCATCCCCGGCCTGCAAACCATCTACCTGGAGGACACTCCGGAAGGGCCTGAAACCGTCCCCGTTTTGCGCAAACTGGCCGGAGAGGGATACGACGTGATTGTATCCACCTCCATCGTGTTTGCGGGCGCTGTGCTCTCGGTGGCGGACGAATTTCCCCGGGTTCGCTTTCTCCAATGCGAAGGAGATCAAACGACAGCCAACATCAGTACCTACTACGGTAAGATTGGGGAGCCGTTTTACTTGGCCGGTCTGCTGGCCGGAAGCACCACCCAAACCGACCAGATCGGTTTTGTAGCGGCCTACCCGCTGGACGACATCATCCGCGAAATCGATGCCTTCACGCTGGGTGCACGCCGCGCCAATTCCCAAGCGACTGTAGTGGTCCGCTGGACGATGGACTGGGCGGACCCGGAAAAAGAGCGATCCGTAACTACCACACTAATCGATATCGGCTGCGACGTGATTGCTCAACACCAGGATACGCCTGTACCGCAGCAGATTGCCCAGGAGCGAGGTGTCTTTTCGATCGGGTTCAACTCCGATATGGCACCCTTCGCGACCAAAGCCGTACTGGCCAGTGTGGTGTGGAATTGGGGCCAATATTACACCAGCACCATGCACCAGATCCAACAAGGCACTTGGACGGCCACCGCCTTCTGGGGCGGCCTGCTGCAAGGAACGGTAGGTTTCACGACGCCATCCGTCTTCGCTCAGGAAGCGGGAAAAGAGCTGGTCCGCGAAGTGAAGGCGCAGATGGAAGCGGGCACATTTGGTTTGGAGCAGATCTTTGCTGGTCCCCTGACGGACCAACAGGGGAAGGTACGGGTCTCGGAAGGGAAAACACTGAACTACACGGAATTGCAACAAGTCGATTGGTTTGTACAGGGAGTGGTCGGTTCCATCCCCTCTGATTAAGGACGGGAGTGGAATTGATCTCGTAACAGATCGGTCGTGATCACGACCGAAGTGCCCACCGGCGCCCAGTCGTACACGATCTTGGCATCGTCACGACCCTTCTCTCCCGGCTTTCCCTCATCTCCTTCCAGTGGTTGAATCAGACCCACACAGCCGTGGCTGCCGTTTATGGATGGGTCTTGGCCGAAAAAGCCATCCGGTTTCCACCAGTTACCGTGGATGGCATAGGTCCGACCAATGAAGAACAGGCACCAACGGACATTGGGCACTACATAATCGGCGCCACTCATGGTGGTGACATCCGATTTGGAGAGCACTGTATAGTCTCCCGTGGGAGATTCCATTCCAGTCTGGCCGCTGAGCTGGGGAAACGTAGCCATGGCGAAGGCACCCTCTACCAGGTAGAGCGACCAGTCGTATTGCGCCAGGGAGACGAAAATCGTTTTTTGTGGTTCCTGTTCCAGGGCACGGGAGAGGTACACCGCTCCTTGCCATCGCGCCAAGGGGGTGTCCGGATAGACCGTGTCCGTAAATAGCAATCCGTGCTGATAGGCGGCGAAGATTTCTGCAAATGCCCAATGATTGAAGGATACATCGGCAAACGGAGAATCGCCCGGCAACTGTATTCCACCAACCCAGCCACGCGACCGCACAATCAGGGCTAATCCTTCCGCCACCGTGAGGGAGAGATCGGGTTTCAGAGCAGGTCCTTCCGCAATCCCGCGGAAGATTCGATCCGGATAGAGAGCGGTTTGCAGAATCCGCTGCAAGTCAGGGTAGGCGTAATTGGACACGGGCATGTCCGTGAAGGGAACGGCCGCCGGATAGGTGGGGGTGGTGGAATTCAATCGGGACATCCTGGCCAGCGGTGGTAAAAAGGAGAGTCGGGTGAAAGGCTGGTCGGGGTGAAATTCCCCGTCCGGTTCGATTTCCAGGATGCCTGCATCCAGCAAGGAGCGGATTTCTGCTTCGCCGGAATGTCCGGACAGATCGGTGTAGGCAGCCGGGCTGGAATCCTGCGCCAAAACCTCCCCCCACGGCAGAAACGGAAGCAAGGCTGCCAGTGCCGTGGCCAGAAATATCCGCCAGAAACGATTTTGCGTGCCCATGATCAGCGGGGTTTGGCTGTGAACAGATCGTATTGGTTTTGTTCGGTGGACCCGTGCAGTGTTTTCAAGCTACGCGCGTCGATCAGGTATTTTGGTGCCATGACCGTCAACAATGCAACGGAATACAACAAGCTCGCCAGATCTCGATTCCATGCGATCAGGAATAGCAGGGATCCCAGCAAAGCGCCCAAGATGCCGACGGCCATGCGACGGGTCATAAGCAGGAGGACAGTCACCAGGAATGCATAGACGATCAAGGCCCAGGGAGAGATGGCGACCAACCCTCCCAGCGTGGCGGCTACACCCTTACCACCGGAAAAGCGGAGAAATGGAGACCAGTTGTGTCCGGCTACGGCTGCCACGGCAGCCAGACACCCCACCAGTGGGCCCCCGAACCGTAATCCCAGCCAAAACGCAAAGGCTCCCTTGCCGGCATCCAGCAATGCCCCCACCACACCCCAAAGCCAATTCGCATTGAACATCAGGTTCCAGGCTCCAGGGTTGTGATCTCCCAGTTGTCGGAGATCCTTGCCAACGGTGACCTTTCCCAAAATCAAGCAAAAAGGAATTCCACCCACACCATAGGCCGCAAGGATCAGGCCGATGGCGATCAGGTATTCCATCTGCGCACTTCCTAAGGCTCCGCTGGAGGGCCATTCTTGGGCCCTTCCAACGCTTCCTCCTGCTCGGGAAGCTCCACCCAATCCTCCATTGGCGTTTCCGCGGTCTGATAGCGGCGACCCTTCCAGATTACCCCAATTCCTAGAATATGTTGGAGGGTGGAATAAAAGATGATCAAGTCCAGATGAAGGAGAGAAAAAGGGTGCAGCAAGACGTCCACCAGCGGATAGGTAAAACGGGTGGACATCAGAAGCTTTGCCAGGAGCACGGCCCCCATTTGCAGAGTCACCAGCCAGAATACCGGTCCCGCCCAGTCTCCCCGCAAGCAGAAAATCAGGAAGGTCAGGAATGGCACCAGGAAGAGGAAATTAGCCACCGTAACCAGCAATACCAAGGGAACCAATTGGAAGTGGAAGACCGCGAAGATCGACTTGGCGAAACCGGCCCAAACCTCCCTTGTGCTGCGATACATCCGGCAGAAGATCATTCCGTTTCCGTCCAGTAAAAGCAATTTGCAGCCGGTTTGCTTGATCCGCCTGCCGAGAGCCATGTCCTCGACCAATTCTCCCGGTATGGCCGCGTGTCCGCCGATTCTCTCATACGCGGACCGGCGAAAGAACATGAACTGGCCCACGGAAAAGGAGAACAGTGGGCTGGCATGGTTCCAGATCCAACGGAGGGGCAGGAAACAAAGCACCGCGAAGTGCATGAAAGGGACCACCATCCGCTCGGAGAGGGACTGGACTTCCTCCTGAGGAATCGCACTGAGCAGATCCCCGCCCTCCAGATTCAACGCCGCTACGCTTTTGGCGATGGTTTGCTGGTGATGCCAGGTGTCGGCATCGGTAAAAAAG
>JBGOWQ010000107.1:0-5209 GCA_041478715.1 Thermodesulfobiota bacterium
GAGAAAAATGCGGTGCATCGATCAAAGGAAGCGGAGAGGAATCGAAGGTCGGTAGCATCCATCACCACTTTGAGGGCATCGTTTTGTGTTTCCTCCAACGCTTCCCGGCTCGTGTCAATCGCCACCACTTGCCTGCCGTTCAATTGGCCGATGATCCCTTCTCCTCCGCCGCCGATATCCAAGATCCATCCCTTCGTTTCGATCGGGTTCATCTCGATCCGCTGCATGTCCGCCACAAATTGGCCGAGCCGCTGGAATTGCCCGACAATCTCCGTCATCAGCTGCGCATTATTGGCCGCCTTGGCGATGGCATAGGCTTGGCTCAGTTTGCCGGCGGCTTTCGGCGCGTTTTTCAGCCTGGATGGCGGATTTTGCTTCAGAAAGCAGGGTGGTAGCCGCCAATGCCTGATCGTCCACCGTTTGTCTCCTTCTGGAATCGCTGCATGGGATACGCCCATTTTTGGGAGAACTTCAATCTCGTGTCAATGTTTGCGTCAAGTGTTCCGGCCCAACAATGATTTGACACCGCTGTGCTCCCCGGCATAGACTGACCTCGTTAAAGGGGAGTAGTTTAGCTCGCAAGGCCAACATACCGGCTAACCCCTGGTCTTGCGCCTCGAACCGGAGGAAACGAGACCTTTAACATGATCCGCTATCCGGCGATCATGTTAAAGGTCTTTTTCGTACCAGAGAAGGAGATTGGCGATTGAACACATGGACCATTTTGGTGACAGTCTTCGGCTTGATCGCTCTGGGCGAACTGGGCGACAAAACCAATTTCCTTTCGATCACGCTGGCCTGCAAATACCCTTGGAAGCCCGTATTGGCCGGTATCGTTGCGGCGGTAGTGGTCCTGATGGGGATTGCCGTGCTGGTAGGGGAAACCGTGCTCAGCTTGTTGCCCCCCATGGCCTTGAAGCTGACCGCGGGCGCCCTGTTCCTGTTTTTTGCCCTCAAGAGCTTCCTGGAAAAGGACAGAGGGGAAGAGGAGAAAGTGCGCTCCTCCGGGTCGCCCTTCTGGACTACATTCCTCTCCTTTTTCCTGGGGGAATTGGGCGACAAGACGCAGTTGCTGACCCTGGCTCTGGCAGCCGAGTACCAGCAGCCGCTACCGGTCTGGTTGGGCGCCAGTTTGGCCATGATTGTCGTGGACGGCACCTTTGTCCTCATCGGCAACCGCCTGGGCCGCCTGCTGCCCCGCCGGATTCTGCGCTACGTAGCGGGAACGCTATTTGCCGTTTTTGGCTTGCTGGTGATCCTTTCCGCCTTCCTACCCGGTCTTTCGTTCTAGCAACAATGCCAAACTTGCAGGCGATTCGCAGAGACCGCTTCACTGGCCTGCCTGGCAGGGGAATCGGAAGGGTTACTGCATTCGGCAAAGAGAGGGACACAGAATGGAAGGACTGATCTATCTCTTCGCCCGCGTCTGGAAATCCTGAACCCAATGCTACAGAAACTGAATGATCGGTTTGTAACGAACCCTTTTCCCTGGACTTATAATAGTATGCAAGGACCGGGCAAGCCGATGGAAGGAGATCAAAAGCAAAGGAGAAGAAGATGAAGAAGCTGATTGCAGGTTTTGTGGTATTGCTGCTCTGCCTTCTGGGATTGGGTCTTGGTCTTCCACCCAGTATAGCCGCGCCGGTAGTGACCTACGACTTCCTTGCTAATGCCAGTAGCGCCAGTTGGAATGGATGGGCTCCCACGGCCAAACCAATAACCTTCGGTCTCACCTCGTGGGCGTTTTCCGACGGCAATGCTGCGTTGTACAACGACCTCAGCATGGAGGACGGCAACAAGTACAGCCCCGCCTTGTGGATGGTATGCCCGGGCGGAACCGGTACTGCAGGAAGTGGCGTGACGGGTGATTATTATCACATCTACATCCCCGCCAACGCCTCCTTGCACGTGGTGTTCGGCCTGACCAAAGGGAATACGGGAGAGACGGGGATCGTTGTGGGTGTTGCCTTTGCCGATGATGATCCCACGCAACCCTTGATCGAACTGATCAGTGAGACGAAAGACTTTGACGGCTCTCTCCGGGAGGTCACCGTGGATCTTTCCAGCCTGGGCGGAAGAACGGGAGGGTTCCAATTGTTCGTGCGGACCACGCACGCCGATGATGCAGACTCCGCAGTGTGGGTGAAAGCGGCTTTAGAGGTAACCCCACCCGCACCAACACTCACTGTGGTCCCGATGCCGTTGGTCCTGCACTTCTTCGTCGGCAACACCGCCTATTTCGTGGATACCACCCCCAAGACGATGGACACCGCCCCGGTGATCGTGGAAAGCCGCACCTTTCTACCGATCCGCTATGTGGCCCAGGAGCTGGGCGCGACCGTGAACTGGTTTCCCCCCGACAAGGTGGAGATCAAACATTCCGGCAATACGATCGAACTCTGGATCGGACAGAATTCCGCGTCCGTGAACGGAAGTTACGTTTTGATCGATCCCGGCAATCCCAACGTCGTCCCGTTCATTCAAGCCCCGGGCCGGACGATGATGCCGTTGCGCTTCATCTCGGAGAATCTGGGTGCCAAGGTGGAATGGTTTCCTCCGCAAGAGGCACGAATCACCTATCCCGCACCATAACTCGGTGGGTTGACCAATACTGGGTCGCGCACTTCGGTACTCGTTTGGTGCTCTTTGTAACAATCAATACCCCTGCATCAATGGATAGATTTGAGTGGACTGTCGGAGCATTTCGCTACCGAGAATACACAGGATACAGAAAGGAAAAGGGTCATGGGAATCGAAATGTACCTGAATAGAATCCACCAGATACAGGAAAGGCTTTGTTTGCAGGGGATTGGCGCTCAATTTGTTTCTGCTACCCCGAATTTTGCATATTTGCTCGGAATCCGACCGTTAGCGTTGGAACGATTGCTCTTACTCTCCATCCCCGGGAAGGGTACTCCCCGTTTGATTGTGCCCAAGCTCAGTGAGGCTGAGTTCGCCGCTTTTGTGCCTGATCTGCAAATCTCGGTCTGGGAAGACGGAGAGGATCCTTTGCTGCTCGTCCGTAGGGAAGTAAAACAACTACCAACAGACCTGCCCATTTCACTGGATCACGGAGTGCCTGCCAGGGTGGTCCTGGACCTGCTGCGCGCATTCCCTTTGCTGGCGGTACAAATTGAGGAAAACGCAATCAATGGTCTGCGGGCGTCCAAGGATGCAGGTGAAATACAACTACTGCAACAGGCAGGAGTGATGGCGGATGCTGCGATCGCTTCCGCCATTGAGGGATGTCGTTTGGGACGGACGGAATTGGAAATTGCCTCGATCCTGATCACTTCCCTATTGCAGCAAGGCGCGGAACCCGACCCGCCGATGCCGATCGTCGCTTCCGGCCCGAACGGAGCCATTCCTCATCATCGTACCGGCCACCGTCAACTGGTGGAGGAGGATGCAGTCGTGATTGATTTTGGCGGGCGTTGGAAACACTATTACTCCGACATGACCCGCACGATTCACCTGGGACCACCCGATCCCGAGTTCCTCCGGGTCTACGATCTGGTGCGAACCGCTCACGCGAAAGCGCTGGCGGCGATAAAGCCAGGGATTCCTTTGGGAGAGTTGGACGCGATTGCCCGCGATCATATTGCCCAGGCCGGGTATGGCCCCTACTTCACTCATCGGCTAGGACACGGATTGGGCACAGA
Source organism: Thermodesulfobiota bacterium (assembly GCA_041478715.1). Taxonomy (GTDB): domain Bacteria; phylum Caldisericota; class JANLFM01; order JANLFM01; family JANLFM01; genus JAPLHX01. Next base: position 3,663 of record JBGOWQ010000107.1, read on the forward strand.
TGTCCACGAAGAGCCCTACCTGCTCTCCAGCAATCGGGAACCGTTGCGGAATGGCATGTGTTTCAGCATCGAACCCGGCGTGTACCTACCCGGGCGCTTTGGTGTGCGAATTGAAGATTGCGTGGTTGTGCAAGAAACGGGGCCCTTGATCCTCACTCAGTTTCCAACAGATTTGATGGTGAAATAACTACAAAGCTGGGCTGAAGTCGCACAAACAAGAAGATAGCCTAAAGCCCCAGCAAAGCTTTTACCTTTAGAGCTCCGGCAGATAACGTAACCGCTCCCCGGAATCTGGCATGCTGCTTTGGTACAATCACGCCATGGAAAACTTCATCTTTGAGAATCCCACTCGGCTGGTCTTCGGCCGCAACACGATCGGCACCGTCGGCACAGAAATTGGCGCCAAGGGTTGCCGGAACCTTTTGCTGGTGGCCGGCGGAGGCTCGATCCGCTCCAATGGCGTCTACGAACGAGCCATAGCTTCCTTGACTTCAGCCGGAATTCAGTGGAGCGAACTTTGGGGAGTGCAGCCAAATCCCACGCTGGATAAGGCGCTTGAAGGCGTAGCCGAGGCCCGCAAGCGGAAAGCGGACGGAGTGCTGGCCATCGGAGGCGGCAGTGCAATTGATACCGCCAAGGCCATTGCGGCGGGCGTATTCCTGGAAGATCTGTGGCAGGCCTACGAGGAAACGGTCAAGATCGAGCGCGCCCTTCCCGTCTTTGTCATCCTCACTCTTTCCGCCACCGGCACGGAGATGAACCACTTCGCCGTGCTGACCGATACAGCCCAGCGAAAAAAGTGGGGTCTCGGCAGTCGCTTTTTCTACCCCACCGTCTCCATCGTAGATCCCACCGCACAACTGTCCCTGCCCTGGGAACAGACTCGTAACGGAGCGATCGATGCGATGTCCCATGTGATGGAATTCTATTTCTCCGCCCGCGACCAGGAAACGGCCCTGGCCCTGGATGAATCGTTGCTGCGTTCGATCGTTGTGGCAACCGATCGGCTGCAGCAACAGCCTGAGGACTACGCCAGCCGAGCCAATCTGGCCTGGGCGGCGACCCTAGCTCTCAACGGGGTCAGTGGTGCCACCATGATCGGCGATTTCATGACCCACGGATTGGAGCACGCAGTCAGCGCATTTTATCCCCAGGTTGCGCATGGCGCGGGGTTGGGGGTCATTCACCCAGCTTGGATCGAATACATGGAACCGATTTATCCCGCGACATTTGCCCGATGGGCACGCAACGTGTGGAGTGCGGATGGCGTTAAGGAAGGCGTGGCTCGGATGCGTTCCTGCCTGCAGCGTTGGGGGGCAGCCACCCGGTTGCGTGAATTGGGTGTCGCCAGGGAACAAATACCTGCCATGGTAGCCAGCATTCCGCCATCACGACGCAAGACGAAACTAAAAGAGATGGAATTGGCTGATTTGGAAGCGATCCTGTATTTGGCTTGGTAGGAACGAACCGGCATCCTCCAGCTGGTTGTCCCAATACGATTGCCTCCCCTTTTCCCGGCGCGAACCGCTTGGAACCCCAACCCGCGA
>JBGOWQ010000236.1:0-2925 GCA_041478715.1 Thermodesulfobiota bacterium
ATCCGATCGATCCTCACCGGCCGCAACTGGAGCAACTCTACTCCCAGTGGAGCGGCCAGGGTTTGCGCATCCTGGGGGTAGCGATCCGATCCCTCGGCCCGCAGCAGCGGTTCGAGTCCGAGGACGAACGGGAAATGACCTTCCTCGGCTTCCTGCTGCTGCTGGATCCGCCCAAGGCTGATGCACGGGAAGCGCTGGCTCGGCTGGAGAAAGCGGGGATCCGGATCAAGCTGATCACCGGCGACAATCGGCTGGTTTCTGCCTACATTGCACAGCAGGTGGGACTTGCGAGCCCCCAGGTGATCATCGGCGACAAGATGCGAGAAATAAGTGACGAGGCTCTGATCGCCGTCGTCCGGGATACCAACATTTTCGCGGAAATCGAGCCGAATCAGAAAGAGCGAATCATTGGGGCGTTGCGCAAGGCCGGCTTCGTGGTGGGTTACCTGGGGGACGGCATCAACGATGCGCCCGCCTTGCACATGGCCGACGTCGGTATTTCAGTGAACACCGCAGTAGATGTGGCCAAGGACGCGGCAGATATCGTTCTGTTGGAAAGTGGCTTAAGCATCCTGGCGGACGGGGTGACGGAAGGACGACGCACGTTCGCCAACACGATCAAATACATCTTCATGGCCACCTCCGCCAATTTCGGCAACATGTTCTCCATGGCCGGCGCTTCGTTGCTTCTACCCTTCCTGCCGTTGCTTCCCACCCAGATCCTGCTGACCAACTTCCTCACCGATTTCCCGGAACTGACCATCGCCACCGACCGGGTCGATCCGGAAATGGTGGATCTGCCGCGCCGTTGGGATATCCGCTTCATCCGACGTTTCATGGTCTACTTCGGCCTGCTCTCTTCCGTCTTTGATTATGCGACCTTCGGCATCCTGCTGCTCTTGCTGCAGGCGGATCCCGTCCTCTTTCGCACGGGTTGGTTCGTGGAATCGGTGCTCTCGGCCTCGTTGATCGTCCTGGTAGTCCGCACCCGGCGTCCGTTCTACCGTAGCCGGGCCAGCCCCTACCTGATTGCCGCCACCGCCTTGATCGCGATCGCGGTGATCGTCCTTCCCTACTCCGGGCCGCTGGCCCGCCTGTTCCAGCTGACCCCGTTGCCCTGGCCGTTCTGGCCGATCTTGGTGGGGATCCTGGTGGCCTATGCGTTTTGTGCCGAGCTGGTGAAACGCTGGTTCTATCGCGCTCCCGGATCGCGCCGTTGAAACACATTGGGTCGCCCGCAGCGACCCAATGTGCAACAAGGAGATAACAGACAGTTTATTGCAGGTTCTGCGGCATTTCGCCCAAGGTAATGGTGATGGCCAACGTCTGGCCGTTGCGCAAAACCGAGAGCGTGATGGCGTCCCCGGGATTTTTATCCTGGATCATTTGGCGGAGAGTGTTGTCGGCCGTAAAGGTTTTTCCGTCCAGGGACAGTAGGACGTCATTTTTTTGCAGACCGGCCTTCGCCGCCGGACTGTTGGGTTGAATCTCCCCCACGATGATCCCGTCGGTGGAGGAAAGATTCAGTTGCTGCGCGATCGATTGGGTTACCAGGCTATAGGTGATGCCGATCCAGGGATGGATCGCTTTGCCGGTCTTCAGGATGTCTTCCAGGCTCTTGCGAGCCGTGTTGATATCCACGGCGAATCCCAGGCCTTGTGCCCCCTGGATGATGGCGGTGTTGATGCCGATCACTTCTCCCTGGATGTTGATCAGCGCTCCGCCGGAGTTGCCGGGGTTGATGGCGGCATCCGTCTGAATCAGATTGGTCAGAGTGGCGCCGCTGTCCGAACCGTCCAGTGTGCGGCCGAGGGCGCTGACGACCCCCACCGTGACCGAATTCTCAAACCCGTAGGGATTGCCGATGGCGATCGCCCACGATCCCACCTTCAGTTTGGAGTCGGCAGCCAGCTTCGCTTCGGGCAGATTGGTGGAATCGATTTTCACCACGGCGATATCGGCCCAGGCATCGTTGCCCAGCACTTTGCCGGTGAAGGTACGGCCGTCCGGCAAGGTGACCTTGATGTCCACTGCGTTTTTCACCACATGGTTGTTGGTCAGGATAATCCCGTTGGTCCCGTCCACGATCACGCCGGACCCCTGGCCTTCCACCGGTTGCTGCTGATCGGGCATCATATAGCCGGGGAAGTTGAAGGGATTGCCGGATTGGCTCTGCTGGAATGTGCTGTCGATGAAGACCACCGCCGGCGCCACATTGGCCACGGCTTTGGTGATCCCGTCCTGGCTGTCGGAACTAACCTCCGGCAGCGAAACCAGAGGTTGCGCGCTGCTGGTGATCAGGGAGTCCGCCGGATTCTGGCCGGTGACCGGCGGGATGGGAACGATCTGGGCGGTGCAACCCGCGGCTGCCCCCACCAACAGGATGCTCGCTACAAGAATTGCTATCAGTTTTGATTTCATCGTTTTGCTCCTTTCGTCCCCTTCATTAAAACGCACGGGTTTGAAGGCGAAAGAAAGGAATTGTAATGATTGTGTGAAGAATTCCGGCCGGCGGACCCTCCCCTTTCCGTCGATCAATCGCGTTTCGATTCGCGCACATTGGGGTAACAGTCGGCGGCTTGCTCCGCTGGGGTCGTTTCCAATAGGGCACACACAAAGATGGGGAGTGACCCTCGGCTTCACGGAAGGCTCAGGAAATAGGAACTAAACGGGTGAAGGCGCTACAATCGGAAAAAGGAGGGGACGATGAGACTATTTCCTATCGCGCCAACGGCAGAGGTTTTACCCGGCGTCTTCGTTGTCGCTTGTCGGATGGTGAATTTCTACGTCGTGCGAGGACCCAGCGGATTCCTGGCGATCGACACGGGTATTTGCACTCCGCAAACACCGCAGGAGCTGGTTCCGCTGGGTATCGATCCCACGCAGGTGGCCGCTGTCTTCCTGACCCACTCCGACTACGACCAC
>JBGOWQ010000170.1:0-3641 GCA_041478715.1 Thermodesulfobiota bacterium
AGTCGCGGAAATCAGCCACCCAGGGAATGGAAGTGCGGCGGGCCAAGCGCCATGCAACCAAATGCGCAGTGTACGGAGCAGACGTGGAAAGGATGCAATCGAAGGGTACTTTGCGGGTCAGAGCCACACCTTTTCTTGTAGCATCCGGCAGCCAACCAATCCGGTCATCCGGCAGAAAGAGCCAAGAACGAATCCTGCTCTTCCAGGAGATGGGTAGTTCACGATATCCTTCCTTCAAAGCCTTGAGGTTCAGCTCGCCGGAATCCAAACGTGGCAAAGTCTGAACTGTGGTTGAAAGAGTGGAGGGGCTGAACCGGGAGATCCAATGCAAAGGTTCCATCACCTCCGCCCGGACGACCCGATCTTCCGGCAGAATGTCGGACGGGACTTCGTCTGCCGGGAGAAACGGAGAAGGATCCGCCGTCAGCACATAGGGCTCCCAGTCATACACCGGAAGATACTTGATGAACCGGAGAGATCGCTGAGCTCCCACTCCACCCAAAGGGGGATAGTAATAGGAGACGAACAGGATCCTTTTCATTGGGAACCGACCTTGGCGGCATTACCGTCAAGGAACACAAGGGGAGAGTCTGTTCCGAAAATCGAACTCCGTTTATGTCGTCTCACTCGACTAATACCTCGTGGTAGATCTGCTCTGTCTGATCTACCATTCCAGCCAATGAGAAATGGTCGAGAGCCCATCGCCGCCCTTGTTCGCCCAGCCGTCGTGCTTTCTCGGGGTCTTGCAACAATTCCAGGATCTTGCCAGCGAAGGTTTGCGCATCTCCCGAAGCAGACAGGAAACCCGTCTGGCCGTCTTGCACCACTTCGGGGATCCCACCGACGCGGGTGGCAACAACGGGTTTGCTCCGGCTCATTGCCTCTAATAGAGTAACCGGCAATCCTTCGGAGATTGAAGTCAACACGATGATGTCCATCGCTTCCACCATATTTAGAGGATCCGTACGGTAGCCGGTAAAACGAACAAAACGGTCCAAATCCCTTTCTCGAACAGCGCGCCGCAGAGGTTCCAAATAGGGGCCATCTCCGACGAAAAAGAAGAGGATCCTGGGCCATTGATCGTGGACGATCCGCGCTACATCGAGTAGCAGAAACGGATTTTTCACTGCCACCAGTCGTGCCACCATCCCACAAGTCACCGTATCTTCCGGTATTTCCAGTTCTTGCCGGATGATCGCACGCGGTTTTGAAGGTAGAGCCCGATCTAAATCAATGGAGCAATGGACCACGGAAAAACGGCTTTGCGGGGCCACCTTCGCCTCCACTAGTTTTTTTCGGAGTCCTTCCGATACAGCAATCAACCTGTGTGCGGCAGGGGTGGTGAATTTATCAATCGGGGGATAGAGAACTCGTTTTAGGATATTCCGGTAATCTTCCTTGGGAAAGGAATAAATCGTGGTAATGATTTTTGCCGAGGTGTGTCGGGCAGCCAATCGGCCAATGAAATTCGCCCGGATGCCATGAGTATGCACAATCTGGAAACCCTCTCGTCTGATTTTCTTTCGCAGGGGTGGAATGACGTGAAAGTCAAATATGCTTTGCATGGGTAGAATCTGGATGGGGAGGCCAAGCTCCCGCGCATCGGCAGACAACTCCCCTTCCAGGAAGGTGACGATAGTGAGGTGGTGGCCTCTGCCTTGCAACTCCCGACAAAGTTCGAGGAATTGATGCTTGGAACCGGCAATCTCTCCTCCGCCAATCACCTGTAATATGCTAAGAGGCTTCAACCGGTTTCTCCAGCAAAGGGAGAGCCAACATGATGCCGCCAAGCATCCAAAATGCCACGGCAAGAGATGGTTCTTCCCAAAGATTTTCCGTGAACATGTGGATCAAGAAGGCGACAAGCCCTGCTTGAACCCCCCATCCGATATTTCTTAGTTTTCGATCTGCCAGGGACCGAATCCGCTGGAAACCGGCTACCAACACGGACAGTAGAGTAACGAGAAAAAGGATCAACCCCGGGAAGCCAATCTCAGCCATCGTTTTGATGTAGTAGTTGTCCGCGTAGATTCCAGGCCAATACCCAGCCCGGAAAGCGACCGCTCCACCAAATGTACCCGGTCCACTGCCGAACCAGGGGTTGCCCTCGGCGATTTGTTGGCCGAGCTGCCATCGGTACAAGCGACCCGCAGTTGCACTTTTCACCCAATATTCGCCTGAAATCAGAGTGGCAAACCGCTGGGAAAACTCCGGAAATGCCGGCAATAGGGCACCCACAAAGCCAACTAGAAGCAGAATGCGGCGGTCATGGAGAATTCCCAGGAAGATCAAACTCAATCCACACGCCAGCCAAGCGGCACGAGTCAGGGTAAAAATCAAGGCCAGGGCCGCCAAACCCGTTACTGCGAGATAGAGCATTTTGACGGCAGGACTTCGTTCCTCCAAAAGCAATACAAGCAAGAGGGGGATAAACAACACAAGGTAGCCAGAAAGAGCATTCGGACTAGGGAAAATGGAATAGGAACGGCTCTTAATATCCTGTTCGAAATCAACATCCACCCAGCCGGGTTTTACCGGGACTTGGATGATGTTCTGGTAAATCGCATAGAAAGACACAACAGCCAACACCAGCGCCAATGCGATGAAAAACCGCCGCAACTGGCAGCGGGTACGTATGGCGTTCAGTGTTGCGAAGAAAAATAGAGAGGTTTGCAAGATGGCTCGAACTCCTTCAAAGCCGACGCTGAAAGACACCTTGGTGAAGGCGATAGAAAGGATGCACCACAAAAGAAGAACCAACAAAGGGAACCCGACCCAGGTGAAGTAGAATTTTCTTTGGGGGTATTTCGCCAATTGGAAAAGAATGCCCAACAGGATCAGAGTAAGCAGTCCGAACGACCAGTACTTCGCGATCGTACTAGGAAAACTGGAACGGATCAGGAAATCCAGCAAGGCATACGCAGCGATAGCATACAATCCTACTTCCGGTCGAGAGAGGACCCAAACGGAGAATAGAATCGACGACAAGAGTAATACCACATACAAAGGGTTCCAGAAGAATCCGCAGATTGCGATGAAAACACCCACCAAAATCAATCCCGGCAAATGCCTGGTGTCCCTGTGAGGTATGCGTCTACCGAGGACGGATCCCTTGAAAAGAGTTGATGGGAGTGCAATTCCGAGCAAACCGAGAAGAGTGAACGCGATCGCGATGAATACCCAGATCGAACCTGACAAGAATCCAAAGAGAAATTCAAGGGTGAAGTAGATCGTGGAAAAACCGAATGATACTGCCCCCAGGCTGGAAATGGGAGCTTCACGCAATTCCTGGGACAAGATTGTGACAACGTGTTGCACCTGAGAGCCGTCCAGCCATTTTGCGATCGACGCAACGATGGCTCCACCCACCCGGTTCCAAAAAGAGCGGACGATACTGAGTTGGCCTATTCCCCAGGAATCAGAACGGGCGGACATGTATGGAGCCAACAACCGGTTGAACATAGAGCCATCCAGGATGCGGACCCAGGTAACGTAGATGCTTGCCAGAATCTGATAGGATCGGCTATTTAGCCAAACGAATCGAAATCTTTGACCGATTCGATACGCAACACTCTCTTGAAAGGAGACGGCCATTTTTATGGAATTGAGCCGCTGGGCTCTGTGGAAATCTCGGGGGCAGG
>JBGOWQ010000210.1:0-3140 GCA_041478715.1 Thermodesulfobiota bacterium
AGGGACCGGCTTCCGCGGGGAAGAAACGGCACCCGCGGTCTTCACCTGCCAGACGGAAATGGGTCCGTCCGCAGTGAGCCGGGTCATTTGATCGAAACGCAAGGGTGCATTTCCCACCAGCACGACGTAAGCGGGTTGGCCGTTTGCCAGGGCTTGCTCGAGCTTTCTCTCTGTCTCCGCCCGTTCCGGAGGAGATAGACTCACCGTCTGCGGACCGTAAAAATAGCGCACCCAATAGGCGGATTGGTTGGCTAGGTCTGTGATGATCAAGCCCTGGCGGCTGGTGATTTGGCTACCCCGCTCCAGCGAAACCAGCACCGGCTCCGGTAAAGCGGCCTTCATCTGCGGATCGTTGCTGCCAAAGGCGACGAAGGAAGCGACGGTAAGCACTAGCGCTGTCAGAAGGACCGGCAGGCTGAAGCTGTGGAAGCGACGCCATAACCAATCCAGAGAGACAGCGGCAAAAACCGCCGCCGGTGGAAAAAGCATCACCTGAAGGCGCCATTGGTTGGCCACGTTGACCTGGGGGAAGGTCAGCAGCAGGCTGAGCAGAAACCAAGCCAGCAGGAGGGTGGTCTCGCGCCGTGGGCGCAGGGCTGCGAGCAGGCAACCCGGGACTGCTGCCACCAGGAGAGGCCAAAGCTCCGGGATGGCTCCCCGGCTTGCCAGAAAGGGCAGGCCGGTGTTGGCCACGATCTCATTGAAACCGGAGCTGAGAGAGTTCCACAACAGTAACGCGCCGACCACCGCTGCCGCGTTGCAGCCCAGCAGGAGCCAGTCCTGGCGATCCGGCCGGCGTCGTTCGATCCACCAGGAGAAGGGGAGGTAGGCGGGCAGGATGAACCAGACATAGACGAAGGTCTTGTGCGTAAAGACCCCCAGCAGGCCCACCACCGCCAATAGAAAGACCCAGCGCCAGTTCTGCAGGCAGCGCAGGAAGAGGTAGAGGAACAACACCAGGAAAGCCAGGCTGGCCATGTTCTTGCGGATGTCCACCGCAACCCGCAGCGCCATCGGCGAAAACACCACCAGGAAGACGGCCAACAGAGCGGCCACGTCGCTACGGAAGACATAGCGAACCAAAAAGAAGGTTGCTAGGCCCAACAATACGGTGAAGAGGGCGGTGGCAATTTTCACCGCCAGCATCACGCCGAACAGCTTGGCGAAGGGATAGGCCACCCAGAAGAACACCGGCGGGACTTCGAACGGGGACAGCCCACCCGACCAACCTTGCTCCAACAGCTCCCTCATTTGGTAAGCGTAGTAGCCTCCATCGGTGCCATTGATGTAGTCGGTGCTAGAGGTTAAGGCCAACTGCGCGGCGAAAGCGGCCAGCAGGAGCAGGCAAAGGCAGATCCAGCTTGCCTTCCTGTGATTCTGACAGATGGTGCGCCACATGTTTTCCAACATGGGTTTCACTTACCTGGAGGAAATGATAGCAGAGCCAGGGTCGGGAAAAACGGAAGGAAATCGGGGTACACTATTCCTTAGAGTTGGCCAACAAGGAGGGCGAAATGAGAATCGTGATCCGCAGCGGGAGTGCGCCATGACAAGTTACACATCGCATCGTGAGGAGCATACCGCCGGTGAGCCGGATCGGATGGCCGTCGATGGAGGTTCCATGGCTATAAAAGCAGTCCGCAATTCCGCCAAGGCCATCATTATCGCCGGCGAACATCTGCTGGCTATTAAACAGTACGATGCTGAAGGCGATTGGTATACCCTTCCCGGCGGCGGCCAGCAGCCGGGGGAGACCCTCACGGGGGCCCTCCAGCGGGAGTGCCTGGAGGAGCTCGGCGTCGGGGTGAAAGTCGGTCCCCTACGGCACATCCGCGAGTACATCGGGGCCAACCACGAGTTCGCCGCTGAGGATGCCGACGCTCACCAGGTCGAATTCATGTTCGAATGCGCGCTGCTGGGTGATCCGTTCTGCGCCCAACCTATTCTCCCCGACGAGCGGCAAGTCGGCATCGCCTGGTTGTCCCTGGCGGGTTTGTGCTCCTACCGGCTCTACCCGCTGGAATTGAGACCGTTGCTTGCCCGAGGCATCGATCCGGAGGCTTCCATCTACCTGGGGGATGTCAACTGAGCGCGTGATAACCGCTACCGGCTGAATTCTGCTATTTTACTCTCAAAGGAGCCCCACTGATGGAAACCAATCCCGTGATTCAGACCTTGCTCAATCATCGCTCGGTACGCAAGTACAAGCCCGAGCAGCCCAGCGATGAAATCGTGGAAACCATCGTGCGCGCCGGGCAGCAAGCCCCCTTCTCCTCACAGCTCTACAGCGTGCTGCTCTCGCGCAAGCGCAAAGCCCCCTTCGGCGCCCCGCTGCACTTCATCATCTGCGTGGACACCTACAAGCTGGAGCGCTTCATGCAGCAGCGGGGTTGGGAACTACGCACCAACCACTTGCAACTGCTGATGTTCGGCATCCAGGACGCAGCCTACATGGCCCAAAACATGGTGGTGGCTGCCGAGAGCCTGGGGTTGGGCACTTGCTTCCTGGGCGGTGCGCCTTATATGGCCGATAAAATCGCCAAGCAATTCAAACTGCCATTGCGGGTCTTTCCGCTGGTTGGGCTGGTGATGGGCTATCCAGACGAGGATTATCCGCCCCGCCCGCGTTACCCGCTGTCATTTACGCTGTTCGAGGACACCTACCCCGAGCTGACGGATGCGCAGGTGAGCGAGGCCATGCAGGTGATGGACCAGGGCTACTTGCAGCAGGATTATTACCGCAAGCAGCGCGCCAAGATCGACCTGGAAACGGAGCGGGAGGAAACCTTCAGCTACCAGGATTACTCCTGGACCGAACACATCTCGCGCAAATGGGGGCAGTGGTGGCCCTCACCCCAGGATCTGCTGGAGCAGCTGCGTCAGCGCGGGTTTGACATCACCGGCGATCAAGAAAAAGCGTAGGGTGGAGAACGAAGCAGGGTCGGCGTGAATGGGGGAACGGTGTTCGCCCACGGCATTGATCCGGAAGCCCGCATCTACCTGGGGGACACCAACTGAGCACCCAACGCGTTAAACGAGCCAAGCCCGGCCACAAAACCAATGGGTTTTCAGGTAATCTCTATCGGCTAAATTCCGGAATTTCTATCTCAAAGGAGCTCTACTGATGGAAACCAATCCCA
>JBGOWQ010000261.1:0-2689 GCA_041478715.1 Thermodesulfobiota bacterium
CCATCTTTGATGGATAAATCGGGAAAGGGCACGGCATCGGAACGTGCTCTCTTCCTCTGGCGCCATTCCTTCGCCACTTGATTGTGGATCCGGGCAAATTCCATTGCATGCAGGCCAATCCAACCGGCAAACTGCTGAAAGGCAGATTGTCTGCAAACGTCCGAAAACGGAAACTCGGGATAGATCATGTGTTCTTTGGATTGGCGTAGGGCTGATAAGAACGAACAATAACTCTGGCCCCTGGAAGGAACCACTGATACATTCCCCGCTTGATCCAGAGCCTGGCGGCTCTCCGGGAACGTCAGGGTTTGCCGGATCTGCTCCAACAGCAACTGCCAAGCTTGCTCTGTGGGAGCGGCCAGGCTTTCATACACCATCCCTCCCTGCACCCCGATCGGGATCGTCTTCCGTGACCAATTCCCGCCGTCAAAAAAGGGGAGGTTGAAAGCGGGAGCCTCGGCCACATCGGAGTCGACTTGAAATGCTGCCATTTGCCAACCCCAACGGCGAGAGGCTTCCTGGAGCAAGAAATATCGTACCCAGATTCCCGGGTGAATCCATTGTGGCTGATGCCCTGTGATAATCAGTGGTTGATCCGTTTCAATACCGAATTGATCGCTCAGGTATTGGCGCGTTGCCCTCCGCCAGTTTCCCAACTCTGGTAGCGGGCAAAAGGCAAATTGCTTCTGATTGAGATGGAGCAATTTCGGCCAGATGTCCAGCGATGGCTCCGCGATGGCCTCCCCGTTACCCGCTGGGATTCTCATAACAAGGCGTTGAGATCTCCAACGCCAATTTCCTCGCGCGAGGCAAATGGTTCACCGTATTGAAACCGAGCCCTGGATCCCCACCAACGGGCCGCGGCTTTGATATCTTCCGACATTCCCAGATTTCCTCGTTTCTCGTTGAACTGCGATTGATAGGCCATTAAGGCCCGCGCTTTTTGCTCGATGAAGGGTGAAATATCATAAATAAAAGCCGGTCTGATGTTCAGGCGAAAATGAGTGGAAAAAAAGTAGAACATGCGTAACGAGAAAAAGGGTTCCCCTTTCCAATTTGTCTTGGTGAATTTGGCATAGAAACGCCCTGCTTCTCCCAGTTTGGAGGCCGCCGCATGATCGGGATGCGCATCATCCCAATAATGCAGAAAGAGGGCATCCGGCTTGTATTGACGGATGACTTCCGCCACCTTCACCCGAGCGTCCACTTCATCGATCATGTAACGGTTGGGAAGATCCAGAGTCCAGCGATGGTCTACTCCCAGGATTCGAGCTGATTCCTGGGATTCCCTTGCGCGCTGCTCCGGTGTCCCCAGGGGGGTCGGTTCTCCGTTGGTCAGATCCAGGATCGAAACCTGGTGACCCTGGGCTTTCAGGGCGAGTACGGTTCCGCCCATACCAATCTCTACATCATCCGGATGGGCTCCGATAGCTAAGATTTTTGCCATTGCCTGGTCTCCTCTTCGATCAGCTGTAGATAATATTGCCGCCTTCGAGCGGGGTCATTCAAGTCCCCCGGAAAACGCCGCGAATAGTCTTTGTAAATCAAGCCCACCGGCAGCTCTTTTACCCGCAAGCCTTGCTTCCAGGCTCGCAGCCAAAACTGGATCGGGAAACCGTAGCTGCTCTCCTCCAACTGCAGGCGGGCTAGAGCTTCTACCCGGTACGCTTTGAAACCGCAAAAAGAATCCGTTAATTGATAACCGGTAATCTGATTGAGAATGTCCGTAATTTCCATATTGATGCGATAGCGTTCCAAGGGTGGCTGGGTGATACTGGATTGGAGATATCGACTGCCGGAAATCACATCCCATCCAGAGAGAGCTTGGAGGAATTGGGGGATCAGATGAGGTTCATGCTGCTCATCGCAATCAATCGTGATGCACACTTCATATTGATGACTGGCGGCATAGGAAAATCCATCGATCAGGGAACTGCCATACCCCTTGTTGTTTGGGTGGCGGAGCACAGCAACCCCTTCGGATTCCCCCAGAATTTGCAGCGTGGTATCGACCGATCCATCGTCGATGGCCAGGATATCGCTGTTCCCGCTATAGGTTTTCACTTCCGCCAGAACGCGGCGCAAGGTACTCTCCTCGTTGAAACAAGGCATCAGAATCAGAGTGCGCACAAGCTCTCCAGGGACGGACGTTCCGCTCCAATTGTAGTCAGTGGACCATGCCCCGGACAGACGATCATGGCATCCGGAAAATCAAGCATGGTGCGCAGGGACTGGCGAAGCAGGGAGAATGACCCGCCGGGAAGATCCGTCCTGCCGACGCCACCGTGAAACAAGAGGTCCCCAGAAAACAGCAATCCTTCTCCGACAAGCACCAGATGCCCAGGAGTGTGCCCTGGTGTTGCCAACAGTTTCCAGTGTTGTCCGTCCATTTCCAGATCGAGCGGTGGTGCGATGGGTGTCCCCTTTGTGCGCAGAGGAGCGATTTCCAACAAACGAAGGAAGGAAATGTCTGCCTGATAAAGCAGCGATTCGTCTTCCTTCGGAAATAGCAATTCTACCTTTGCCGATGCCTGAAACACTTCGTCTACTCCGCCCCAATGGTCCGCGTGGCCATGGGTCAAAATGATTCTTGTTGGAGGTGCTGAACAGCTCTGAACAATTCGGTTTCCCTCCGCACCGGGGTCAAGGATCCACGTTTCCTTTTCTCCACTGAGAAGATAGCTATTCG
>JBGOWQ010000117.1:0-4846 GCA_041478715.1 Thermodesulfobiota bacterium
CGATGTCCTTCAGGGTGAGACCGGTTGTCAGAAATCCCTTCACCGTTCCCTTGCCGGAGCCATCGTTTTCCAGCCGAAGCTCAATTTTCAGCTGGTCGCTGGGCAATTCGGTGGGAGTAGGGGTGGGACTGGACTTGGTGGGGGTCGGACTCACAAAGGGGGTACCGGTAGGTAAAGGACCACTAGTTTGAAATAGAATTTGCGAAGTGATGGTCTGTTGGAAGATCACAGTATCCGTTCCCTGTACTTGACCATCTGTTTCCAGTACTGGCCCTGGCACATGTACGATTAACTCGACGAAGCTAGTGGTGTCACCGAAATCGACTTCCACCGTATCACCGACGACATTCAATGTCTCGTCGAACGCTGCTTGGAAGTCATTCCAGCTAAAATTGACTTCATAGAATCCTTTCCCCAGGTCACGATACGGTTCCACCTGAACCGTAGGGTCTCCCTCTACCATCCCCATGAAATCCTCAATCGTATCCGTCCCTCCGGGGGGTATAAAGAGCTTGAACGTCCCTCGGCCGGACCCGTCCGAATTCAACCACATCTCCGCGGAGAGTGTGCTTTCCTGCGCGGAGACTGGAAGCACCAATGCCGGTAAAACCAATAGAGTAACCAGCAGGACCAACAGGATCTTTTTCATCTTCATTCCTTTCCAGGTGATGTTGTCGCCCCACACTGAGGGCAAAATGCTCCTTCGGTTTCTAGTTCACAACCACAATCGGGACAGAGGGGGCGGGGTTCAAGCGGAAACCTCTCCGTCGGTGTGCCACAGGCCCCACAAAATCCCGCTCCTTTTTTCAACGTTGCCCCGCACTGTGAACAGTGTCCTTCCTGCCGATCCGGTCCGGACGCCGAACGATTGCCGCAGGCGGGACAAGATTCCCCTTCTTGCGTCAATTCACGGCCGCAAGCCAGGCACACCGGTCGATTGAAACGGGATGCCGGAAAACGGGAAGGAGACGCCTTACCCAACATAAGATGGCGCTCTTTTCCACCGAAGAGCAAGATCATAAACAACAGCAGGATCGTTAAAGCGACCACGCTGATCAGGATCCAGACATAGAGGGGAAAACCACCGTTTATCGGGAAGAACCCTCCTTTTTTGCTTCTAGTATACCGGATATTCAGATGACGGTGTGGCCGGTGCGGTCCAGTGGCGGCAGATTGCCGGTGTGCTGAAAGCAGAGATCGTCGCCCGAGCAGCGGACAGTCAGCTCTTCCGGTTTTAGTTCTCGATGTTTGCTCATGTGCACAGGCCCTCCCTTACAAATTCTGTTAATGGCTACTAACAGTCTATAATATGGTTATGCTAGATCGCCAAGATTGGTTGCGAGAAGAAATCCTGCGCTTGAAGCGGGAAAAAGACGTCCTGATCCTGGCACACAACTACCAAATCCCGGAAGTGCAAGACATCGCCGATTTCGTTGGGGATTCCCTGGAGCTGTCACTGCAGGCGGCAAACACGCCACGGACGCGGATTGTCTTCTGCGGTGTCTATTTCATGGCCGAAACAGCGCGTATCCTGTCCCGCAAGCCCGTGCTGATGCAGGTCGAATCAGCGGGATGTCCGCTAGCGAACATGGCAACGGCCGAAGCCTTGCGTAAATGGAAAGCTGAGCACCCACAGGCGGCAGTGGTGGCCTACATCAATTCTTCAGCGGCGGTGAAAGCCCTTTCCGATATCGTCTGCACCTCCGCCAATGCACTGAAAATCGTCCAGAACGTACCGCAGAACGAAGTGATCTTCCTGCCGGATCAAGGGCTGGGAAGCTGGATCGCGGAACAAACAGACAAACGGCTCTGGCTCTGGCCGGGTTTTTGCCCCACGCATTATCGTTTGGTCCCCAACGATCTGGCTCGGGCGCGACAACTGCATCCGTCAGCCAAGGTTCTTGTGCACCCGGAATGTCGCCCTGAGGTTCGAGCGTTAGCGGATGCCGTTCTGGGAACAGGCGGTATGCTGCGCTTGGTCCCTACCGATCCGGCCGCAGCGTTTATCATCGGTACGGAAGAAGGCCTGCTGCATCGCTTACGAAAAGAGAACTCCGGCAAGGAGTTTTTCCTGGCATCACCCTTGCTGCTATGCCCCAACATGAAAAAAACTGACCTTGCATCTTTGCACCGTTGCCTGGCGGAGAATTGCACGCAGATTGAGGTTCCTATCGAAGTGGAGGAAGGAGCCCGACGAGCATTGGAAAGGATGTTGTCCATTTCATGAGACGGTTTCTGTTTCCGACCCGAGTGATGAAAGAGGCTCCGCGTATTCCGGCGGATGTTTTAGTGGTGGGAACGGGTGTAGCTGGCCTCTTTTTTGCCTTGCACCATCCTGGCCGATCGCTCTTGATTTCCAAGAGCGAAGCCTTCACCAGCAATTCCTCCCTCGCCCAAGGTGGAGTCGCTTGCGCGATTGGCGCCGGAGATTCTGCCCAAGCTCACTTCAACGACACACTGAAAGCCGGAGCTGGCTTGTGCGACGAGGAAATGGTCTGGACATTGGTGCGCGAGGGACCTGGTGTGATCAAAGACCTTTTCCGGTTGGGCGTTCATTTTGACCGCCAATCGGGGCATTTGGATTTGGGGAAAGAGGGCAGCCACACGCTCCGTCGTGTACTGCATGTACAGGATCGCACCGGGGATGAAATCATCCGTGTCCTGTATGAACGAGCATTGGCGGAAGAGAGGATCCGCTTTTTGGAACGGACCTACTTGGTCGACGTGCTTACGGATCAGGGCCAGGTCACGGGAGCCTTCGTCCTGGGCACCAGTGGCCCGTTGGTGGTGGAAACTTCCCGGGTGGTTTTAGCCTCGGGTGGGTATGCCTTTCTTTTCGAACCGTCCACCAATCCGCCCGATGCCGTAGGGGAAGGCATCATGGCTGCCTATCGGGCAGGGGCTAACCTCAGTGATTTGGAATTCGTGCAATTCCACCCCACGGCTCTACATCACAACGATGTTCCGCGCTTCCTAATTTCGGAAGCCGTTCGAGGAGAAGGCGCTGTATTGCGCAACCAGGCCGGCGAACGCTTCATGCTGGAAATTCACCCGATGGCCGAATTGGCGCCGCGAGACGTGGTGGCGCAAGCGATCTATCGTCAAATGCAGTCGGAAAAGACCGATCATGTGTTTCTGGACTTCACATCCATTGACCCGGAGGTGCTAACCCGTCATTTCCCCGTGATCTTAGCCAAATGCCAATCCCTCGGGCTCGATCCGCGCAAGGATTGGGTTCCGGTTTCCCCTGCGGCGCATTACACCATGGGAGGCGTTCGCACCGATTCCTGGGGAGCCACCTCTTTGCCAGGACTCTATGCAATCGGGGAAGTCGCCTGCACCGGCATTCACGGTGCCAATCGGTTGGCTTCCAATTCCATGCTGGAAGGGATGGTGTTCGGCCGACGCTTGGCTCAACACCTATCGGCCGCGCGACCGCAATCGCTACCGCTAGTATGGCAGGAGGAAAAGAACAGCAAAGAACGACCGCTGCCGCCGATTTCGCTGGAGACGATGCGTGATCTGATGGGAGAACGAGTGGGGATCCTGCGGGATGCCGGTGGGCTGCATCAAGCGTGGGATAGTTTTTGCCGCTGGCAAGTGAAAATGGAGCGTTCCACCTTTCTTCGGCTGGAGGAATGCCGACTCTATAGTTCCGCGACGCTGGCATCGCTGGCGGCATTGACCGCCTTGACGCGCGAGGAAAGCCGCGGTGCCCATCAACGGATTGACTTTCCCGAGCGCAACGATCGGCAATGGCGCACCCATATCCAAATCAGCTGGGTGGGCGGGGAAGAGCAAGTGTCCATCAAATGAATCTGCGGGAACGCCTGAAAGAGGCGCTGATTGAGGATCTGGGGAGTGGAGATGTCACTACCCAGGCGCTAATTGATCCTCGTTGCCGTGCAAGAGCCTCTTTCCTGGCGAAACAGGACGGGATCCTCGCCGGCCTGCCGTTTGCCGTGGAGGTGTTCCAACTGCTTGACCCGCAAATGCAGGTTGAAGTATTGGTGGAAGATGGATCATCGGTCCATCCCGGACAAGTCCTTGCTCACTTGGAAGGAAAGACCCGTGCGTTACTGTCCGGGGAAAGAACCGCCTTGAATCTTCTCTGTCATCTTTCCGGTATCGCCAGCCTGACGCATCAGTTGGTGGTGATAGTGAAACTCCAGGGCGTGCGTTTGTTGGATACCCGCAAAACCACACCACTTTGGCGCGACCTGGAGAAATATGCCGTGCGGATGGGTGGAGGTTGCAACCATCGTTTCGGCCTGTATGACATGGTCTTTGTCAAAGACAATCATGTCGCTGCTTGTGGCGGGATTGCCTCTGCCCTGCGCCAAATCCGATCGGAGCTGCGACCGGGATTGCAGGTGGAGATTGAAGTGAAAAGCTTCGCCGAATTCCAGGAAGCCTTGGCAGAGGGAGCGGACTGGGTGATGTTGGATAACATGCCGGTCCAGGAGATGGAACGGTGCGTGCAATTGGGCAAGGGGCAAGTTATCCTGGAAGCCAGCGGTGGTATCCGCCAAGATTCCTTGGAGCGAATCGCCCGCACAGGTGTGGATTGTATCTCCCTGGGTGTCTTAACTCACTCCGCTCCAGCGCTTGATATTAGCTTGGAAATGGAGGACAATACGGCGAATGCCGCACAGTCGGCCGAGACCTCCGGCGTGCATCTGCCGGAATGGAATCACTGAATCCGCCCTCACGAGGGCAATCCGCTTAGGAGAGTGAAGAGATGAAAAGGGAGAAGATCGAAACCGGGGAAACCACTCCCCTCGAAGACGAGCCCAAAGTTAGTGAACTGGTAGAAGCTCCAGTGGAATTGGAGAAGATCGAAACC
>JBGOWQ010000205.1:0-3167 GCA_041478715.1 Thermodesulfobiota bacterium
CATGGTGGGGAAACGGGTTCCCCGCTTGTATCGCAACGGGCAAGAGGTGCACCGGAACGGACAGCCCTAAATCGCTGCAGAGTTTGCAGGGCAGCGGCGGATTGCCTAAAATACAGACTTAATTTTTCATCCATCTTCTTGGGAAAGGATTGACGGAATGCCTAGTTTAAGCAACGCCACGACATTTGAGGTCTTTGCCATCTGGGCCGTCCTGATTATCGCCTTCATCGGTCTTGGGTACGCCCTGTTCCTCCGCATTCAGATCATGCGCAAGGAGAAGGGAACGGCCAAGATGCAGGAGGTCTGGAATGGGATCCGCCTGGGTGCTGACGCCTATCTCAGCCGTCAGCTGAAGACGATCGCCCCCCTGATTGCCGTTTTGACCGTTGCTCTTTTCTTATCCGTCTATGTGGTCCCTCCCACCCGGGAAGCCTTGGAACGCTTCGTCGGCATGACTCCGGATCAGGTCCGCGTCATCATCGGAGTGGGTCGTGCCATTGCTTTCGTGATGGGCGCATTATTCTCCCTGTTGGTCGGCCAGTTTGGCATGAGGATGGCCGTGCAGGGCAGCGTCCGGGTAGCGGCTGCTTCCCGCACCAGCTTTGCGGAATCCCTAAAGATCGCCTATCGATCCGGGACGATTACCGGCATGCTGACAGACGGTTTGGGTCTGATGGGCGGTACCGTCATCTTCATGGTTTTTGGTATGGCTGCCCCAGATGCCCTGTTGGGCTTCGGCTTCGGCGGCACCCTGTTGGCTTTGTTCATGCGTGTCGGCGGTGGAATCTACACCAAGGCTGCCGATGTGGGGGCTGACCTGGTGGGGAAAGTGGAAGCCGGTATCCCGGAAGATGATCCGCGCAACGCTGCCGTCGTGGCAGACCTGGTGGGAGATAATGTCGGCGACTGCGCCGGAATGGCCGCTGATATTTTTGAATCCTACGAAGTAACCATCGTTTCCGCCTTGATCCTGGGCCTGGCTCTGGTTACGATGACCGGGCAGCTGAAGTGGATTATCTTCCCGCTGCTAGTGCGCGGCATCGGAGTGCTCTCCTCGATCATCGGTACCTACCTGGTCCGGGGAGCCAAGGATGAAGCCAAGACCAACGCCATGGCTTCGATCAACAAGGGCTTCTATTCCTCCGCCGCCATCTCCCTGGTCGCCTTCCTGTTCTTGGCCATGTTCTACATGGGGGAATGGCGGGCCTTTCTCTCCGTCGGGGTCGGCATCGTGCTGGCCATCATCATCGATGAGCTGACAAAATTCTCAACGGACACCCACCACAAGCCGGTGAAGGACATTGCTGCCGCTTCCAAGACCGGATCCGCTACCTTAATTCTCCGCGGACTGGCCGTGGGATTCGAGTCCTCCGTTTGGCAGATCCTGGTGATCGCCGCTACCATTCTAGCAGCGGTCCTGATCTACTGGGGTCAGGACGTGGTGTTCGTCCTCTATGGGGTCGCCATGACCGGTATCGGCATGCTCACCCTGACCGGAAATAACGTGGCGATGGACTCTTTCGGTCCCATCGCCGATAACGCCAACGGGATCGGGGAGATGACCAAGATGGAGCCCAAGGCGCGCCAGATCATGGCGGACCTGGATGCAGTAGGCAACACCACCAAAGCCATCACCAAAGGGGTAGCCATCGGCTCGGCCGTGATTGCAGCCGTCTCCTTGTTTGGTTCGTTCCTGACAGACATCTCCATGGTGCAAGCCGGCATGGGCATCCCGGCGGCCCAGCAACTTCTTTCAGTCGGCATCCAAATTTCCAAGCCTATCGTTTTTGTGGGCTTGCTGTTTGGCGGATCGATTCCCTGGCTATTCTCCTCCTTAATGATCAGCGCCGTCGCTCGCGCGGCTGCATTGATCGTGGAAGAGGTCCGACGTCAGTTCAAGACTCCCGGTTTGATGGAAGGAAAGGTTCTACCCGATTATAAGAAAGCCGTGACCATCTGCACGGCCGCTGCCCAACGGGAGCTGATTCCCTTGGCCTTGATTGCGGTGATCTCTCCCCTGGTGATCGGGATCCTCCTGGGAGTGGAAGCATTGGGCGGATTCCTGGCTGGTGTGATCCTTTCCGGTCAATTGCTGGCGGTATTCATGGCCACCTCTGGTGGAGCGTGGGACAATGCCAAGAAAACGATTGAAGATGGTCTCTACGGTGGCAAAGGATCCGAGGCTCACAAGGCGTCGGTAGTGGGAGATACGGTAGGGGATCCACTCAAGGATACCGCCGGCCCCGCCCTCAACCCAATGATCAAAGTGATCAACCTGATTTCGCTCTTGGCCGCCCCTATCTTGATCCGGACCAGCCTTTCCGACCCGGGGGCGATCATCACGGTGTCGATCTGCCTTGTTCTGTTGATCGGAGCTGTCTTCTACTCCAGGCGCGGTGGTTTTGGAAAGAAGAAAGTTGGCGAAGCTAATTTCTAACGAGAAGTCCTGTAAATCAAAAAGGACGAGGAGAAAATCCTCGTCCTTTTTGATTAAAACCAATTCTTCAGGTTTGCCCGCCAATGGAAAACAGGCCAGCGCTCAAGGGAGAAAGTTCCACCCGGGCGAACCCGTTCTCCATTGACGCTGCGGGACCCCAAATTGTTTGAACCACGGGTACCTGTGGCAACAATTCCAGGATCTCCACCGCGACTTGAGCGGGTTCATCGCCGGCTTGGAATGCTGCCACGATCGTTTCCGCTGCCGTTTGCCGTGCCACTACGCAGACCGAGCCCTCGGCCAACAGAGTGCGATACGTTCCGTGGCGCAAGGCGGGATGGGCTTTGCGTAAAGCAATCATCTCCCGGAACTGATGTAGGAGGTCTTGATCCCATCGAGACTCGTCCCAGGGGAAGCTCCCCCGACAACCAGGATCGGGACCCCCCTCCAACCCGATCTCGTCACCGTAGTAGATGGAGGGGGTTCCGGGATAAATCATTTGAAACAGGGAGGCCAGTATTAAACGACGCTTGTCTCTTCTCACCATCGTGATGAAGCGAGGCACATCATGGCTGGAAAGCAAGTTATATTGCGTTAAGGCCGCCACCGGTATCCGCTGAACATTGCGTTCCATTTCTTTGGAAAAGGTTTTGGCATCGTATCGGTGCAGAGCAAATCCCCCGGGGTGATACGAAGTATCCAATAGATCCCCGCCGAAATACCCCAGGCA
>JBGOWQ010000075.1:0-6174 GCA_041478715.1 Thermodesulfobiota bacterium
GCAACGCGGAAGAGCTCGTCCGGGGCGCGGATCTGATCCTGGACGGGCTTGATAATTTCGAAACCCGCTTCTTGATCAACGACGTCTGTTTAAAACTGCACATTCCTTGGATCTATGGCGGTACGGTAGCCTCTCTGGGGATGACCGCCAATTTCATTCCCGGGCAAACCCCTTGTTTTCGTTGTTACCAACCAGAGCTGCCACCGCGGGAAAGCATCCAAACCTGTGACACCGCAGGGATTATCAACTCTGCACCGTTGATCGTGGGAGCCATCCAGAGCACGGAGGCGATCAAGATCCTGGTAGGCTCAGCCGATGTCAGCCGGGACCTGGTGATGTTCGACCTTTGGAAGAATATCTTCTCGCGAGCTCCGCTACAGAAAATGATCGACCGGTGCCCGGCCTGCGAAGGGAATTACGATTTCCTAGGGGGAGAATCGGTAGCCAAAGTGATTCGCCTTTGTGGTCAGAACGCCGTGCAGATTTGGAATCCGGCGGTTGCGCCCCCATCGCTGCTGCAGTTGGCCCAACGACTCCGTCCTTTGGGAGAAGTGTTCGTCAACGAGTACCTTCTCCGCTTTCGTACCGGCGAGATGGAGCTGGTATTGTTCTACGATGGACGGATGGTGGTTCGTGGTACCGCTGAAGTTGCGACCGCTCGCAGTTTCCTGGCCAGGTACATCGGGACATAACGCCCATGCCGCATCCAGCAGCAAATCAGACGGTCCCATCCAAATCCGTTGCATGCCCCCGGAGGGCAAAGGAGGTTTTCCATGAATTGCGCAAAGTGTAATGCACCTTTGAAACCATCGACCCGGTTCTGTCCCCAATGCGGTCAACCGGTGCAGAGCCCGGAGGCAAACCGAGGGCAAATCGACCCCAAACCGTTGATCCGCAAAGCAGAAGCGTTGTGGCGGGAAGGAAAACGACAGGAGGCGGTACCGATCCTGGAGGAAATTCAGCGGGTGGCACCGGAGCTCTTCGCTCCAAAGCAGATGTTGGCGGAATTATATCTACTCGGAGTAGAACTGGAAAAGGCGCTCAAGCTGTATCAAGAACTGACAGCTCTCCAACCAGGCCAAGTTCAGCTGCAGAACCTGTTGGGTGCTCTGTATCGATGGAATGGATTGCCGGAAAAGGCGTTGACTGTATTTGAAGAAATTCTCCAACGAAACCCATCGTTCTGGCCTGCCTATCAGAGCCAAATTCGCCTCTACCTACAGACCGGCCAAACCGAAATCGGCTTGAAAGCGTTGAAAGATTTTGCTGAAAAGGAAGGCCCTCCATTTTCTTCCAGCCTGGAAACGGCCACCCAAGCCCTGCATGTTCTGCCGGATCGTGGCGAGATTCTGGATTTGTTGGCGGGTCTTCGGCTGAATCGGCAGGAGTGGAGTGAAGCAATCGTTTTGCTGGAACGCAAACTTCAACTGGCAACAGACAGCACCACGCTGCGCCAACTGGCAAATGCCCTGGAGCGTGCCGGCCGGCAAGAAGCAGCCATCGCCCGCTATGAGCAATTGTTGCAGGAGGAACCTTCCGATCTTTCGGCTCGTCAGAAGTTGGCAGGTCTCTATCGCGGACAAGCACAGTGGCCCCAGGCGATCGGGCACTATCGTCAGATCGTGGAGCAAGATCCGAATCAGATGGAGGCCTGGAAAGCTTTAGCCCCGATTCTGGAAACCACAGGAGCCACAGAAGAGGCCTTGACGATCTATCAACGGCTGCAGGAAAGTGAACCAGCTGCACCCCAGTATCGCGAGGCAATCCAGCGCTTGCGGCAGGTAATGCTGGCTGGAACCGTTCAAACCCTTCGCGTCGATTTGCTTGAACACCCGGAGGATCTAGACAAGCGGTTCCTATTGGGACGAACCTTGGTCCAACAGGGGGATCTGCCGGCTGCCGCAAAGGAATTCCAGCTAGCAGCACAGGATTCCGGCCGCCTAGCAGAAGCTGTTGGGGAAGTGGAGTCTCTGCGGCAAACAGCTCCCGGGGAGACTGCCGTGTTATTGGTTCTAGTGGATCTCTACCGGCAACAGGGATTGGCCACGGAGGCTACTGCTGTTTTCCAGGAATACCTACAAACGCAACCGGAGCGTTCCCAGAACCAGTTGACCCTGGCGGAGTTGCAGCTTGATGCCAAGCAGGTAGAACCCGCGCTGCAAGCATTGAATAAGGCCGTCGCATTGGGCAACCTGGAACCAGTCCTGGTTTCTGTTCAATTGGATCGCGTCCTCGAAATGGATCCTGCAAATTCTTCCGCCTGGGCTCTGCGGGCGAAAACCGCCCAAGCCGGCGGAGATGTCGAAAAAGCACAGGAAAGCCTACAAAAGGCTGTATCCCTCGCTCCGGACCGCTTAGAATGGAAAAAGGAACTGGCAGAACTTCATACCAAAAAAGGCGACCTTGGCCCTGCTGTGGACCTCTACCGGGAGTGTTTGGCCGGGGACCCTTCCGACGTCTCTGCGCACCTGCAACTGGTTCATTGTCTACGGGCATCCGACCGTCTCGAGGAGGCGCAAACGGAAATCGAGTGTTTGTTGGAATTGGTGCCGACAAACTCGGAAGCAAAACTACTTCAGCAGGAAATCCGGCAGCAGCTGCAAAAAGGAAAGCTGGAACAGCTTAAAAACGAGGTGGAGGCCGACGCCAAAGCATCCGCGCCACGGTTGGCCTTGGGCGGTTTGTTGTTGGAATCGGAAGAGTGGTCCCAGGCCCAAACCCCGCTGGAGCAAGCTCTAGCGTTGGAAGAAGGAAGCCAAAGTGCGGCTGAAAAGGAAGCGCTCTATCTGTTGGCTACCCTCTATGAACGGCAAACAAAACGGGATCTGGCGTTGGAAACCCTGGAGAAACTGAAAAGGATTGACTCCGCCTATCGGGACGTGCCGGCGAAGATCAGCAAATTGGCTGCGCCTGCGGTGGAAGTAGTCCTCGGCCGACCCAGCACAAAACGATTCTGTCCCCGCTGTGGACAGCCCATTCGGAATGAGAGCCGTTTTTGCGCCGGTTGTGGTGCCCCTTTGAGTTGATTACCAAACGCCGCCTGATGTAACCAGCAGATGCAATTGTTCCGCGCTGAGGTTTTGGACTCCCAAGCGCTCGACTGTACGGCCTTCTGCCCAGTAATCGTTGCCGTGAAGCAGCGAAGCCAGGTGGATAAACGCTTTGAAGGTAGGGACCGGTACCCCGAATTGCTCTCCCAACGAAGCGATCGGCACCAGGCTCATCGGCACATCCTCGGTCAAGTACCGGGTCTGTAAGGTGGGAGGGGCACTGATCCCGTAATAGCCTTCGTTGTTCTGCATCGCTTCGTACAAGTTGGACCCGGAGGCATCGTAGGCCAACTCCAGCCAATCTCGAGCCGAGATGGCGTCCACACCACAAGCTTTGGCCACCGCCACCCGTTCCTGATCCAACGCCTCCAGCAGGCGGGAGGTAGTGGGGGAATTGCCCTCAATATAGTACTGGAAATCCCCGCGGGTATTCTCGATCCGGGCAGCATTTAAAATCGTCAGTGTGGGATGAAATACGGCACCGATGTTGTCGAGACTGGTGTTGAGCACGGTTGGCGCGGGAACGAACTCCGGGAAGGCCTGGCGGACGAGAGTCAGCACGGCGGCGGTATCTTTGGCCGGTAGAGCCGCCACCGGAATAGAGTTCTTGATGCGGAAAATTTTGACTTGCGCCGGGTTTATCGCTCGGCTGGCGTAAATGAATGTCTGCGCTTCCGCCACCATAACGTCAGCCTGGCATCCTTCCTCGCGCAGCACGTTGCGGAACTCAATCGCCCCCCCCGTTCGCCCTGGATTCAGTAGCACGACTTGCCCATCGCGCAGATGGGGAGCGGTGCGTTCCGCCATGAAACGATGTCCGTTAGCTGGAACCACCACCATCAACACATCCGCTTCACGGATGGCTTCTCCGGCATCAGTGGTGGCCAGCTCAATCGGGGCAAATCCTTCGACTTCCCCTGTCAATTCCACCCCACCGCGGGCCCGCACCGCGGAAAGGCGGAACTGACTGCGATTGAAGATGGTGGTTTGAAATCCCTTCAACACCAAGTGGCCGGCTACCGCCAGCCCGCCATTTCCCGCGCCCAAAACGCAGAATTTCGGTTTCATCTGACTCACCCTTTCTATCGGAACGGATCGTTTTCTTCAGTTCAGGAGTGTCTACACTAGTCTCTTTGACGCGATTTGTGAACTGAATCGCTCAGGTATTCACACCTTGACCCGATGGCATCGGTTGGGACGGGTCGCTGGAGTCTGGTTTCCTAAATCTTCAGCTTCGGGTCAAGCGCGTCGCGCAAGCCATCCCCCAGGAAGTTCAAGGCCAATACACTGAGGAATAGCGGGATCCCGGCGTACACCACTTGGAAGGGTCCATTCCTGGGGGCAAAAGCGGTGGCCACCTCCCGCATCATCAAGTTTCCCCAGGAAGGATTCGGTTCCCTTGACATGAGTAGGAAATGGAATAAAATACCAACTGGTCGGTTTTGGTTCATATAGGAGGCACAAACATGAAAGTTTTACTCACCGGCGCCTTTGGCAATGTCGGCAGCAGCACACTGGAAGCGCTGCTCAAGCAGGGACATCAAGTCCGCTGTTTTGATATCAAGACTCGAGACAATCTTCGTCTTGCCCGTAAGTATGGGGGGAGAACGGAAATCGTCTGGGGAGATCTGAGGAAGTACGAGGATGTTCGGTCTGCGGTTGAAGGGCAAGACATCGTCGTGCATTTGGCTTTCATCATCCCTAAACTCTCGCATACCGGAAAGGATTGTGAAGCACATCCCCAGTGGGCGCGGGAGATCAATATTGGCGGAACCTCCCATCTGATCCAAGCTATCCAGGCCCAGCCTTCTCCCCCCAAACTAATCTTTTCCTCCTCGCTGCACGTCTACGGCCGCACCTTGCATCAATCTCCCGGTCGCCAAGTCGGGGATCCCGTGGTCGTCACCGATCACTATACCGAACACAAGATCGAGTGCGAACGCTTGATTCGCGAATCCGGCTTGCAATGGTCGATTGTACGTCTGGCTGCGGTTTTGCCTCTTTCCCTGCGGCTGGATCCAGAGATGTTTGAGATTCCCCTGCACAACCGAATGGAATTCGTCTACACCCACGATGTAGGTCTGGCCATTGCCAACGCCATCCGCACCCCAGAGATCTGGGGGCAAGTCTGGCATATTGGAGGCGGGCCTTCCTGCCAGTACTACTACGGACAAATCGTACAAACGATCATGACATCCATGGGCATCGGTATGCTGCCCAAGGAAGCTTTCGGCCCGATCCCCTTCCCTACGGACTGGCTGGACACCACGGAAAGCCAACGGGTGCTCCAATATCAACAGCACACCCTGGACGACTTCGCTCGGGAAATGGTGAAGCAACTAGGTTGGCGCCGAGTCGTGATCCCGTTGTTTCGTCCACTAGTGCGCGCCTGGTTACTGCGGCGATCCTGCTATTGGCAACAGTACAAAGCCAAACGTGCCGTCCGGCCCTGGCAGGGAAAGTTGGCACTGGTGACGGGCGCCTCTTCCGGGATCGGTGCAGCCACCGCACGAATCCTTGCCCAGCGCGGATTGAAAGTAATCCTGGTGGCTCGGCGGCGGGATCGGCTGGAACAACTGGCCGCTGACATCCGCGCTCATGGCGGAGAAGCGGAGTGGCTGGTGACCGATCTTGCCCAGGAGAACGCCGCGGTCTCCCTCTATCAGGAAATCCACGAGCGATTCGGTTCCATTGACTTGCTGGTGAACAATGCCGGCTTTGCCTGGTACGGTTACGCCGCGGAAATGCCTTGGAACATTGCTCAGGAAATGATGCAGGTCAACGTGTTGACTCCGTTACGCATGACCTTGCTCTATATCAAAGAGATGCGAGAGCGCAGGCAGGGAATGATCGTCAACATCGGTTCCATCGCCGGGGATATCCCCAGCCAGGGCGTAGCCTTGTATAGCGCGACCAAGAGTTTCTTAAGCGGTTGGAGCACATCGATCTTCCGGGAGCTGAAGGGGTCCCGGGTGCAGTTCTGCCTGGTCAAACCAGGACCGGTGCGGACAGAGTTCTTCGATTCCGCCCCTGCCCAGGAGGCCGGTATGCACATTCCGGCCCAAGGATTGGCTTGCCGGGTGGAAGTAGTGGCCCAACGCATCGCTTCCTTGCTTCTGCGACC
>JBGOWQ010000040.1:0-8571 GCA_041478715.1 Thermodesulfobiota bacterium
CAGACCTTCTGCCCGGCGTCCGCCTGCGAGGAAGCCGAAACCTATCACGATCGCCCGGAGGTGATCGCCTTGCGGGATCAGTACGCCTCCTGGGAGTGGCGCTTCGGCCAGACCCCTCCGTTCGACGTGGAGTGGCAGACCCGCTTTCCCTGGGGCGGGCTGGACCTCTGCCTGTGCCTGGACGGCGGACGGATCGCCTCCGCCACCATTTATTCCGACGCCATGGACGAGCGGTTCATCGCCGACTTGGGCTCCGCGCTGGTCGATCGCACCTATCAAGCGGACAGCGTCCGGGAAGCCGTGCGCCAAATCGGGGTGGAACCGGACAGTGAGCCCTTCCGCCAGGATGTCTTAACCTGGCTAACCGAGATCCTCCCGCCATGAACCAGGGGAACTGGCTGCCTTGGTTGTTGGAGGGGCCTCCTTGGATCCAGCGGCAAGCCCGCCAGGCGTTCCTGGGTTTGGTGGATACCGATCCCGCCGTGGCAGCCGCTCGAGCTCAAACTGTAGCCGACCCACAGATACGCGCTTTAGTTGCCGAGTTGCAAAACTGGCCGGGCGCCGTCTTGAGCAGTCACAAGAGCGCGGGTCATCCGCTGCACAAACTGATGTTCTTAGCCGACTTGGGGTTGCGCGCCGAGGATCCCGGACTGAAAGGGGTCATGGAGCGGGTTTTAGCCCACCAGGCGCCGGAAGGACCGTTTCAGATATTGATGAACATCCCGCGCGCGTTTGGCGGCAGCGGTCAGGACCAGTGGGCCTGGGCGCTTTGCGACGCCCCGCTGCTGGTCTACGCTCTGGTCCGCTTCGGCTTGACGGCGGACCCCCGCCTGCAAACCGCCATCCGGTATTTGGTGGGATTGGTACGGGACAACGGCTGGCCCTGCGCGGTGTCTCCCGAGTTGGGCAAGTTCCGCGGACCCGGCCGGCGGGAGGACCCCTGCCCGTACACCAATTTGATCATGCTCAAGCTATTGGCCCAGCTACCCGCATGGCGCGAAAGCCCCGCTGCCCGCACCGCCGCAGAAGCGCTACTTGCATTCTGGCAGCGCAGCCGGGAATGGCACCCCTACATGTTCTTTTCCGGCACGGATTTCCGAAAGCTGAAGGCGCCGTTGGTCTGGTACGACCTGCTACACGTGCTGGACGTCCTTTCCCAATACCCTTGGCTGTTCACCGATTCCCGCTTCCAGCAAATGAAAACCGTTCTGGCCGAAAAAGCCAACTTCCAGGGGCGGTTCCAGGCGGAATCGGTCTGGCAGGCCTGGTCGGCCTGGGAGTTTGGTCAGAAACGGGAACCGTCCCGCTGGATCACCCTCCTGGCCCAGCGGATCCTGGCCCGGTCCGCCGCATCTGAACTGTCTACTTCGGTGTAAGCTCCAGGATCACCACTTCCGGCCAGGACAGCAGTCGTACCGGCAACAAAACTTCCCCCGCCCCGGCCGAGATGTAAACCGGTCCAAATTCCGTTTGGTACCAACCGTGCGTGTACGGTCCCGCTACATTGTAGAAAAAGGTGCTGAAACCGGGCAGCCGCACCTGTCCGGCGTGGGTATGGCCGAACAGCCACAGTCCCGCTCGCGGGGAACCGCCTGGCGCTCCCACCGGTCCGACCGGCCATGGCCGGATCAGCAAGTCCGGGTTGTGGCAAAGGACCACCGTCTCGGCCCGATCGGCACCATCCAGCGCCATCGCCAACATCGCCCGATCCACCCGCAGGTCGTCCACGCCCACCAGGTTCAGGCCGTCCAGCGACACTTCCTGGTTGTGCAGCACCCGGATGCCCACGCTGCGCAACACTCCTTCCAGCCGCAGGGAGAGGTCCAGGCCGGGGTCGCCGTAGTCGTGGTTCCCCAGCACGGCAAACACGCCGTCTTTAGCCCGGATTTGGCCCAAAGGCATAAAGGCTGCAGCCAGCCGATCTTCCGGAATGCGATGGGTGAGGTCCCCGTCCAGTAGTACCAGGTCCGGTTGTTCCCGGTTGATCGTCTCCACCAGCGTTTGCGTCCAGACATCCCCCTTGTAGAAGCCCAGATGCAGGTCGGTGACCAGGGCGATGCGAATCGGTTTGGGACCCGCCCATTCCACCGGATAGCGCACCACCGTCAGCAAACGAGACGCGATCCCGCCGACGATACCCGACACCGCAAGGAAAACCAGTAACAGGGCCAAAGCGAAGCGGATCCACCGCTTCCGCCGGACACTGCGCCATACCCAATAGCCGGCCAGCACTAGCAGCAGAGCCGCCACGGCAAAATAGACGAAGATCAAACGCTGTTCCTTCTTGACATCGGTCTGGGGTCATTATACGGCAGGGAACCCTCCCGACGGACGTGCCAATCGCCAGGCAAGGAGGAATCAAGGCGTTCCCGAGCGATGAATTGCGAGTTTCGTGCTAAACAGCAAAGCAAAGACACGTACGAAACTTGAGACTGCCTTATCTGCTTTTTGCTTTCAATTCGCCACTTGTCACTCGAAACTCAATACTGTCTAGGGGAAACTTTCCGGGATTCCCGGTGTGGGTTTTTTCCAACCGATCTTGTCCATGGCTTGTTTCAGACCGGGCGGTCGATTTTGCAGATTGTGCCCGTCCGAGGCGATGGCGTGCGCGCAGCCGCTTTCCAGGAAATGCAACGCCGTCTGGCGAACCAGATTGCCGTAGTGACCCAGCACGCTGCCGGCGTTGATCTGCACCAGCACGCCCTGATTCACGATGCTTTCCAATAGATGTCGTTCTTTTTGCAGGCGGGCATTGCGTTCCGGATGAGCTAAAATCGGCTGCAAACCGGCCACCAACAACTCAAACAAGGTCCGTTCCACGTATAACGGATAATCCACCAACGGCAGCTCCACCAGACAGTAAAGACCTTTGCCTCCGTATGTCAGATCCCGCCGCCGGGTGAGGAAATCGGCCAGGGTAGGGTCGATCATCACTTCTGCGCCTTGCAGCAATTCCACGTAGGGCAGCTTAGCTTTCTGGCAGGCTGCCAGGAGCTGTTCTCTGGCCTGGGCTAACACCTCGGGGAACGGGCAGTTCTCTTCAGTGACATGAGGAGTACAAGCCAGAGTGGTGATGCCCTCTGCTGCAGCCGCTCGGACGAACTGGACGGACTCTGCCAGCGTGCGGCAGCCATCATCTAGTCCCGGTAGAACGTGACTGTGAAGATCAATCACAGCATGACCCTCCCATGATATTGGCATTACTGCTCTGGGCTATTCTCCTGTAGATCAGCCCGGATGAAAAGTATCCCGGCAACTCCGCAACCGGAGAGTGCGTGATAAACGCCAAGCGATATGTTTACGACCTAGGGCCAACTGGACTGAACCATCATGAATCCTGACCGCCGGCAATGCCAAGGTTAAAGAAATGCTTGGTTGATCTTTGGATAACAGCGATTTACCCAGTTTGATCCGTTCTATCGGTGTATTCTTCCAGCACCATTGGTCATGCTAGGGCTATTTAATCCGTCGCTCGCAACTCGTCACATCACTATATCGCCACTCGAAACTGCTTCTATTACTTCCTCGCCTTTTGCAGCTTGCTGAGTTCCTCCAGTGCTCGATAAAAACTACTTTCCATCTGCGCTTCGAATAGAGCCATGGCCTGTATCTGGGTCACATCATGTTCTGCCCGTTTCATTTTCTGTAAGCGCCAGATCGAAACCGCGATCATTTCCGCCAACGCTTTTTCCATGGCGCCAACAGGCACCAAGTCTTTAACGATCGCCCGCTCCATTTTCCGTTGAGTGCGATCTTCCAAAGAGAATGATTTTGATTGGTTTGTCGTGGATTTCTTGCGCCCGCGGCGTCGAACTGTTGTTTTTTCTACCGTTTTCTCCGTTGTGCGAGGTTTGCGCACGGCGCGAGCCTTGGCTGCTTTGCCGCTTCCCCGTGGCCGTCCGCGCTTTTTCGGCGGTTTCCGTTCTTCCATCGCCGTGTGCGGAGCAAGCGGCTGTGGTTCTAGGGCTGGTGTATCATTGAAGACTGGCTCTTCCATTTGATTTTCCTTCCAATGAAATTCTCTTGTACAAACAAGATAATAATATTTTAGGGAAAAATGCAAAAAAATGCGTAAAAAAGTAGAAAAATATGGCAGGTTTTCGTTCTCTTTCCCTTGGCGATGCGTGGTGAACGCAGAAATTGCATTCGGTGGAAGATCAAATCAAGAGTTCATCAAGAGACATTGTCCGTCGAATAGAAGCCTCTCTCCGGATTGGATTCCCCGCAGGAGTGGCCAGCGCATAAACCTAGGCAGGCTGTTTCCAATCTTCTAAGATAGGAACACGATTTGACGGGAGGAATAAAGATGGAGGCGTATATGACGGATCATGTCTACGGCGTAATCCTCAGCGGAGGTGCTGGCACCCGCCTGTGGCCCCTCTCCCGCGAGTTGTCTCCCAAGCAGATCCTGCACCTGTTCGGTACCGACAGCCTGATTCGGCAAACCATCACCCGCTTGGCGAAGCGAATCCCGGAAGACCACATCTTCATCGTTACCGGCGAACGCCTGTTCGAAGAAATCCGCAACCACCTGCTTACCGAATTTCCTCCGTGCAAAGACGTGCAATACATCCTGGAACCGGCAGCTCGCAATACCGCACCTGCCATCGCTCTGGCTGCATGGAACATCATGGGCAAGGATCCGGAGGCCGTCCTGGGCGTCTTCCCTTCCGACCACTACATCACCGACGACCAACCGCTGCTGGACGCGCTGGAGAAAGCGACGGAAGCGGCCCACGACGGGTACCTGGTCACCTTTGGACTGCACCCGGATCGGCCGGAAACCGGTTTTGGTTACTTACAGCAAGGCGATCCTCTGCCGCAGCATCCCGGCGTGTTCCGCGCTGCCCGCTTCATCGAAAAACCCGACTTGGAGAAAGCCAAGGAGTTGATTCAGGATCCCCGCCATCTCTGGAATAGCGGCATGTTCGTCTTCTCTGCCCGCGTTCTCTTGGAAGAGGTAAAACGCTACCTGCCCGAATTACATCAAGCTTTGGGTAAACTGGCCACCTATTCTGCTGAGGATTACGAACGCTTCGCCCAGCAAGAGTTCTGCCGTGCCCCCGCTATCAGCCTGGACTACGGCATCATGGAGAAGAGCGACCGCGTCGCCTTGATCCCCCTATCCCTTCCCTGGAAAGATGTGGGCAGCTTGCCGGCTCTGGCCGAATTCTACCCCAAAGACGCCCACGGCAACGTGGCCGTGGGTCACATCCTGCAAGAGGGTTGCCAAAACAGTTTGTTGTATTCCGATTCCCGCTTAATTGCGGCCATTGGCTTGGAAGACTTGATGGTGATCGATACTCCCGACGCCACTCTGGTCTGTTCCAAGGAACGGGCGCAGGACGTGAGCAAAGTCGTAGCTCGGCTGAAGGAAACCGGCGCGCAGGAGAGCGTCTCCCACCGCTATTCCCACCGCCCCTGGGGATCCTTCCTGGAACTGGAGAAGGGCAGCACCTACCAGGTGAAACAGATCGAAGTGACCCCCGGCAAACGTCTCTCCGAACAACTGCACCGTCACCGCAGCGAGCACTGGATCCTACTGCAAGGTACGGCCAAAGTCACGATCGACGAAAAAGAGCAAATCGTCCGCGCCAACGAGAGTGTATTCATCCCCACTAACGCCCGTCACCGGCTGGAAAATGTGGGTAAGATCCCCGTTCGCTTAATCGAGGTCCAGAACGGGGAGTACCTGGGAGAGGACGATATCGTCCGCTTCACCGACGACTACGGACGATAGTTGATCCGCGCAAACCGTGGAAATGAATGAATTCCACGATTCGAATCAGGGACTGGGTTGGGTACGGAAGCTCGCCTTTCGGTAAAGCGTTGACCTAAACGAAAGAAGAGCATGTCGTCCTCAACAATCTGTTCACCGGGTACGAATGCTCCGCCTGCTGGGGATCGCCAGGAAGGACCAACACGAGGTCTTTTGCTTTTATAGCTCCCAAATAGAAAAGCCGAGCAGTGGACGCTCGGCTTTTCTATTCCTTATGATAGGAGGTATCTCTGTGACTCTGTAAGGAGGAATTGTGCTGGAACGGGTACTCATGGTGCTGATGGATCTGGTGGCCATCAATATGGCGATCCTACTGGCGGTTTTGTTTCGATTCCAGGGGCAATTGTTGCCTGGATACGGGGTCATCTTCGGCATGCTGGCTGCACCAAACACGGTAATCTGCCTGCTCGCGTTCTGGTGGTTTGGCCTGTACCGTTTCTCTCCGCGCCATACCGGCCTGCGTGAGCTGGAAGCGATCGTCAAGGCGGACCTGCTATCGACGTTGCTGTTGGGCACCGTGGCCTTTCTTTGGCCGCTGTACCTGCGCGCACCGCGCAGTATCGTGCTGTTAGCCGGCCTTTTGATCCCGGTATTAGTCAGCAGCTGGCGTCTCATTCTGCGGTTCATCGAAGAACGAAGACAGCAACGAATGCCGCATTCCAGCAACGCCAAGCGCACATTGTTCGTGGGGGCAGGGGATGCCGGTCAGCACCTGGCGCACGTGGTGCGAACCTATCCGCAAAGCCAGATTCTGCCAGTGGGTTTCCTAGACGACGATCCCCACAAGAAGGGGTTTTTCCTTGAAGGGTTGCCGGTGCTGGGCAAGACTGAGGATCTGCCGCGACTGGTGCGGGATAAGAAGATTGAGCAGGTCGTGATCGCGATACCGTCCGCCGACGCAGTGACCATGGATCGTTTGCTGCAGATCGCCTACCAAGCCAAGGTACCTGTGCAGACGCTCCCCTCGCTGCCGGAGATGTTTGAGGCGCGGAATCTGAAACTGACCCAGCTGCGGCCACCGAATCTGGAAGATTTGATTGGCCGGCGGCAAGTGGTGTTGGACCAGCAGCAGGTGGCAGAGTACCTCTCCGGTCAGCGCGTGCTGATCACGGGGGCCGGAGGATCGATCGGCTCTGCCCTGGCGCGGGAGGTAGCGCAGTTTCATCCCGAACTGTTGATCCTCTTGGGCCACGGGGAAAACAGCCTGTTTGAAATCGAGCTGGAGCTGCGATCCAACGTTCCCGATGTGGCGATTGCTGCCGTGGTGGCGGATGTTCGTGAGCGGGAGCGGATTACGGAGGTTCTACGGCAGTACCGGCCGGCGGTAATCTTTCACGCGGCGGCGCACAAGCACGTACCCTTCATGGAGCATTACCCGTCGGAGGCAGTGAAGACCAATATCCTGGGCACCCGGATCCTGGCAAACGCGGCAGAGGCACTCGGAGTCAAGCGCTTTGTCTTCATTTCCACCGACAAAGCGGTGCGGCCCACTAGCGTGATGGGAGCCAGCAAGAATGTGGCCGAGCAGATGTTGCGCGTAATGGCGCTAACGAGTGCCACCCGCTTCCTGGTGGTGCGCTTCGGCAACGTGCTGGGTAGCCGAGGCAGCCTGTTGCCGATCCTGCAGAAGCAGATGGAGTGGGAGAAACCTGTGACCATCACCCACCCGGAGATGACCCGCTACTTCATGACCATCCCGGAGGCGGCCCGCCTGGTGCTGCAGGCCGTTTCCCTGGGAAAGGACAACGAAGTGTTCGTGCTGGACATGGGCCGGCCGGTAAAGATCCAACACCTGGTAGAAAGCTATATCCGGATGATGGGCAAGGAGCCGGGGTCGGAAGTGCCGATCGTGTACACCGGCACGCGGCCAGGGGAAAAGTTGTACGAGGAACCACTGGATGTCGAGGAAGAACTGCTCCCCACGTCGACCAAGGAAATCCTGATTGCCAAGCCGAGAATGGTGGATCCGGATCGGCTGCAACACGCGTTGGTGGGCTTGGAAGCAGCGGCCCAGGCCGGGGTGGACCACGAAATCGTGCACCTGCTGGAGCAGATCGTGCCGGATTACACCCCCAACCGGGATTTTCTGATCATCGGCAAGTCTGAGACGGGTGATCCGGACTCCCAAGTGGACGAGAACCCGCCAGCATGAAGGGGGAACGGGTGGCCGGCGCATAGGTTCGATCGCCGATTGGGCTAAGAGCAGAAAGTGTTGAAACTCAAAACAGAAGGGAATATCGAATGTCGCGTGGCGGCTAAGGTGTCGGCTGTGTTTGTTCCAGCTCGGCGAATACCACCAGCCGATATTGATCGGTCCAAAGTGGAGTGCACGTCACTAGAACAGCAGTAGGTGTACTGCGGTCGTTGTAAATGGAGAAGTCGGTGGGCTCGATGATCTTGGTTTCCTTGGCGATGTAGCGATATGCCTTTCCTTCCCAATACAGGATCACCGGATCACCTGGCTGTAGCTTGTCCAGCAAGTAGAAATACCCGGTGGAGGGATCGGTCCAATTCAGGAAACGGTGGCCGTAGAGCAGGCAGACGCCATTTTCCCCCGGAGCCACCGTGGATGGGTCGTGGCCTACACCTGCCATCAAATCCTCCCAGCTCAGGGTGAGGGTGATTCGCGCTTCCAAACCGATCTTGGGGATGATGATCATCGGTCCTTCCGGCAAGGCCGGTTTTACGGGGGAGGGAGTAGGTGTAGCCGTGGAGGAAGCTGTCAGCGTAGGGGAGGATGTGCCGGTAGCGGTGGAGGTGGGCGAGGGAGGCAGGGGAATCTGGGCCAGCCG
>JBGOWQ010000031.1:0-9224 GCA_041478715.1 Thermodesulfobiota bacterium
ATCATCATCGGTGCCGTAATCATCATCGCTGGCGGCCTTCTCTTGCTGGGGAATATCTTCCAATGGTCGTGGCGCTGGGGATGGTGGCTTTGGAGCCTGCTTCTTCCCTTGGCTCTGATCGGATTGGGTGTTTTTTTGATTGTCAGAAAGAGGCGCTAGCGAATCAATCCACGGTCAGCGTTTTGGAGATGTTGCGAGGAAAATCGGGGTCGATACCCCTTCCCACACTCATGTAATAGGCCAGAAGCTGAAACGGCACGACTGCGGCCAGCGGGACAAGATAGTAATCGTCCACCGGAAGTGGCAGGAAAGTGTTGGAGTATTTTTCCAGCAAAGGATGAGCCGGAGCGATTGTAATCACGCGCCCCTGGCGACATGCCACCTCATTGATATGTGAGATCACCATCCCGGCATCCTCTCTGGTCGTAGCGAAGAAAACCGGGTATCCCGGTGTGACAATAGCCAAAGGTCCATGCTTGAACTCCGAAGAGTAGGCTCCTTCGCAGTGGTTGTACACGACCTCTTTCACCTTCAACGCCCCTTCGCAGGCAATACCGTGGGTAATACCGTAACCCAGGCAATAGAAGTCATCAACCTGCTTCAGCTCTTCCGCCAATCGCTGAATTCTTGGCTCCAGTAGTTCCTTCGTCTCGGCCAACAGTCTGGGGATCGTTTCAGAATGAATTAGACCTTTTCCGGCCATCGCATTTGCCGTTTCCAGAAACAGTACAAGCTGATTGATGAATGTCTTGGTGGCAGGAACGGATATCTCCAAATCGGAGACCAACGGCAGGAACAGTTCGCTGCGAAGGCTCAAGGTGGAACCGAGCACGTTGACAAAAGCGACGATCCTACCCACCTTTCGTTCCTCACAATAATTGACGACATTGATCACATCTTTCGTCTCTCCGCTTTGAGATACGCAAAGCAGGACGTCATCCGTTTCCAGCGAACACCCATATTGTTCGACCAAGCCACCGGCCACAACCGGAATACTGACCTTTCTTGCCAGCTTATTGATGTAATGCGATCCCACCAGGCAAGCATGATAGGATGTGCCGGAACCAACCAAGAAAATCCGGTTGGCAGAATTCAGGATTGATGCCAGCTTCATTAAATCTCGCGACTCGGAGAGATGATGCAAAAGATTGCGGCTTTTCTCGGCTTGCTCGTCGATTTCCTTCAACATGAAATGAGGGAATCCGCCTTTTAGTGCAGTTTCCTTGGCGTATGGACTTTTCTCCGGCTCCCGTTGGATTTGGTGGCCGGTATGGATGCTAAAGAGTTGGTACCCACCGGGTTCCAACCTGGCGAACTCTCCATCCTTGACGATGACAATATCCTGCGTCAGCTCGAGCACGGTGGGCAGGTCGGATGAAGCGCAAATGAAGTCCGGACCAATACCTAAATAAAGCGATGATCCCATTTTCACGGCATAGATTGCATTTTCATCCTTCCGGGAAACGACATAGGCATAATCCCCCTTCAAATCGCGAGCAGCCTGGATAATGGCTTCCGCCAAATTTGCGGTTCGATCGAAGTGCCTTTCCACGACATGCACCACGATCTCTCCGTCATTTTCCCCTCGGACCGTGTGTCCCTCAGATTGCAGTTCCTCTCGCAAGGAAATGGTATTGATGACATTTCCATTGTGCGCTCCCACCAGATCTCCATCACAATCGAAATGGGGTTGAGCATTGCGTTGAGCCGGGATACCGAACGTAGCCCATCGCAATTGCACGATACCCCGGATACCCCTCATCGAATGAAGATCGTAATTCTGATCCACCTGCTCCACCCTGCCCACGTCTTTTCGCAAATCGATTAGGCCACCCGCGCTTATGGTTGCGCATCCGACGGAATCATAACCTCGATAGGTTAGGCTTCTTGCAGCTCTTACAAGCAGCTCTCCTAAATCGTCTTGTTCCTGGGGAAAAACGATACCGAAGATCCCGCACATCGGCTATTTACCTCTCTCCATAGGGGTTTGCACGTGCGCTGGTCATCGTAGCATCCTCCAGCCATTGTGGGAAGGACCAGACAACCTATCGGGACATCAGCAACGTCTCCACCACGGCCTTGCCGAATGCGTTGGCCGCTTGCGGGTCCCGACCTGTGACAATGAGTCCCGCCTTCACTATAGGTTGATCCAAATAATGCGCGTGCCCCGCAATCATCTTCTTCTTGGCTTCTTCGCTAGGGTATACGGTTGCGGAAACACCCTCCAGCAGATTTGCTTCAGCCAGGATGGCCGGTGCCAGACAAATGGCCGCTATCACCTTCCCCTCACGGGAGAAATCATGAAGAATGGCATGTAGCTCGTCGTTGCCCCATAGATAGTGTTGCGTTCCGGATCCCCCCGCCACAACGATGACTTGGTAGTCCTGGGAACGAGCTTGATCCAGACTGATGTCAGGGCGTACTTCCAAACCTAGCATTCCCTTGGCGACCTCGGTGCCCAGGCTTGCAACCGTGATATTCGCGCCCTCGTCTTCCAGCGCCTTCCTTGGCTCTAGAAATTCCTCGTCCCGGAAGTGCTGAGGAGCAATCACATAGAGAACGCGGATTCCCTGCAGACGTTTGTTCATATTTCTTCGACCTCCATTTTTTGCTATTGTAGTCGATGGTCAAATAGATATGACAATGCTCAGGCCCAGGCTGCGTGTCGCTCTGGCCCAAATGGATATCGTTCCAGGGGACTGGGAGGCAAATGTTATGCGAGCGTTCCGGTTTCTGCAGGATGCCAGCAACCTCCGTTGTGATTTCGTGCTTCTGCCGGAAATGTGGAGCACGGGTTTTCCAGCCCTGGAAACTCTAGCCAATACTGCTAGATCCACCTTCAGCAAAACATTGGATCTCATTCAAGAGTGGGCACAACGTTTCCATCTCTGGCTATTGGCCGGCTCCATTCCTGAAGTAGCCGGAGAGGATCTATATAACAGCGCTTACCTTGCCGGTCCCGGTGGAGAGTTGCAGGGTCATTATCGCAAGATGCATCTCTTTCCAGCATTTGATGAACCGGCAGTATTCCAGCCAGGTCGCGAGAATCAGCCATTACTCACTCCCTGGGGAAAGGTAGGGGTGCAGATCTGCTTTGACCTTCGATTTCCGCTGGGTTTTCAGGAACTCCGGACCCAGGGAGTGCGATTGGTTTGTTTACCGGCCCAGTTTCCTTATCCCCGCCTGCAGCATTGGATGACTTTGATTCGCGCCAGGGCAATTGAGAACCAATATTTTGTCCTGGCCTGCAATCGTACGGGAGAGGATTTCCCGGGTCGCTCCTACTTCGGCCATTCCATGATCGTGGATCCAGGGGGGAAAATCCTGTTGCAGGGGCACGAAGAAGAGATACTTTTGGCCACCGAGCTGAATCTCGGGCAGGTAGAACAAGTCCAGAACGATTTTCCGCTTTCGCTTGCATCCCAGATGCCAAAATGAAGGCCGACGAACAGCTGATCCGGCGCAAAACCATCACCCGAAGGCTCTTGCTTGCGCTCGTCCTATCTGGTTGCGGTGCGGTAGCAGTATTCTTCCTGTTCCGGTTTGAAGCTTTCTCCTTGCACCCCCTATGGTTGCTGGCGGTTGTCCTGGTCATCGCCATGATGTGGTTCTTTGACGCTCTAAGCTTCTGGTTCCTGCTGCGGGGAATCGATCAGCAAATTCCGTATCGAAAAATCTTCGCTGTGAATATGGCAGGCACGTTCGTCGCTTTCATCACCCCTTTTTATGCCGGTGGAGCCCCAACATTCATGTACTTTCTCACACGGGAAGGGATGCCTTTCAGCCAAGCGGCTACGGCCAGCACGGCCCGGATTTTCGTCAGCACGGCTCTCTTTTCCCTCATTTTGCCGTTGCTGCTCGTTCTCCTGGGTTCCCAATTCAACCTCGGCTTGCTCTGGCAAACGCTCTTTTCTCTACCAATTCTCCTGGTTGTGCTATTGATGGTTCTACTGATCCTATATACCCGCAAGAGCAGGCAACCTGCAGCGTATACGAGGAGAATTCATTCATGGCCCCTGCGAAATTGGCTGAGGAACGTTCGTTTTCGTCGCATCTGGCGATGGAACTTGGTTGAGGGGAAAAAAATGCGATTCGCTTTCAGTAGTCTTCTTCGCTTTGGCTGGAAGAATCTGCTATTGGCCCTCGTTGCGGTCTTCTTTTATTGGCTCTGCACGTTCATGGTGGCGCCACTGTTACTGTACAGCATGGGATTTTACGATTTTGCCTTCCTTCCGATGTTTCTAGCCCAAGCCATGTTGAGCATCGTTCTGCCCCTTTCCCCGACACCAGGGGGAGCTGGCGCGGCCGAATTGGGGTTCGCATCCGTATTTCTCACCTTGGTCCCCAAGTCGATGGTGGGTTCGTTCACTCTTCTTTGGCGGATTGGGACGTACTATATCAGCCTTGCGGTGGGCGCTCTTTTCTTTTTCGCCTTACTGCGGAAGCACCGACCCTCATCGATGATCGAACCAACTCCGAATCAAGAGTAATCCATCTTCGATCGGCCCAGACTGAAATCGACGATCGATTCAGCAATCTTATGCCTGCAGTTGTCCCCTTCGCCTCTCTCGCTGGACTACAAACTTTTCGATCCCTTGCATCAGCCAAGAAGGTGATAGATGCGCTTCTTCCAACACTTCTTCCACCTTTCCACCGGTTCTCCAACGCTGGTCCCAATCAGAGGAAAGGGAATAGTGTGCGGCTACCTGACTGAAAACCCAATCCCTCATGCAAAGTAATGCTTCACTAGTAATCACCATAGAATCCGACCAATCCTTGAGGGGCAGGATTTTATTCCGGTATGCCTCGTCTTGCAGCAAGAACAACTCATAGCTGATCGCTGCCACGATCTTTACGTTGGTTCCGCTCTTTTCAAGCCAAGGCAATAGCTGCAGCATTCCATCCGTCGTTGAGGTTCCCTGTACGATCACGGTTCCCATGTTTTCCATACCTGACTTGTAATCTCTGATGAGATATGCTCCCCGGGCTGCTTCCAGATAGGAAGGAACGTGCAGTCTTTTTCGATCCGGAATGACGATAGCTGGACGCGCGAGATGGAGTACCACTATCGGTGCGTTCTCCTTGAGAGCGGCTCCCAAGACAATTGGCACTTCATTGTATTCCCATGGATGGAGGTTTATTACCTGACCCCGGGGAAATAGTTGGGTTACACCGGGTTCAAAAATGCCAAAATGCGTCCGGGAATCGTCCGCTGTCTCCGGCCCGGAATGCCCAGCAATCCAAACCACTTTTCCAACTTTCAATGGGCAATCCTGAGCCAATTGGCTGAATAGCCGCATCATTCCATATTTGAGGTAGGCAAAGGAACCGTACGTGGAACAGGCACCCCAGAAACCATCAAATTCCGTTGAAGGGTTCTCGGCAAAATTCACGGTTGCCATCCCCACCATCAATCCGGCATTGGTAAACTCCGTGATCTCTTGTGGCAGCAACACTCCGTCTCTATTGTGTGTTTTGCTGTAGGTTCCCCATCCAGCGAACTCACCCCACGATTTGGCAAAACCGGCGATGTTGGTCGATTCCGCCAAATCTGCCGAACAAACGATAAACAAGGGGCGGCCGTATTCCTTGGCGCTCCATGCGTTAACCCATGCGCCAAACTTTGCCAGTGCTGCCCTGTTTGGTAGTTTTTCTCCTGGATTTGCAAACAATTCCGGCGGATAGGCGTCGAGATCGAATAGTCGTCGGTCTCGAAATGGATTTTTGCCATCCTTGATAATACAATCGGGCAGGTTCGTCGGAACTATCTCGCCCAGACTGACGAGAGTTTCAGCAAGATAGTCCACCAAATCTTGATCTTGGCGCAAAACCTCCATCGCCAAAGTCAAATTGGCTGCTGTTTGGCGTTCGAATTCCAGTGCGTCGGATGGCATGGGATGCCCGTATCCATCAAAATCAACACCATATTTCTCTTGGAATTCTCGTTTGGTTTCCCAGTATTGTGGCGAATTGGGAGGATGGGGAAGCCCATGAGACTGGCTGTCATAGATACCGTACCCACGTCCTTTTCGCGTTTTGAACCAACCGGCCGAAGGGACTCCCTCTTTTCGGGATTCCACCAAATCGTGTAAGACGGCCAAGACGGCAGTAAAATCGGAACCTTTTTCCGTCCCGGACACTCGCCAGCCATGAGAGGAAAACCAGCTTTCCGGAGTCCCGTAGACCGTATCAGACAATCGGTGATCATCGATGCCGTAGTTATTCCAGTCGATGAGGAAGTACAGGTTATCCAAACCCAGCGCCCAGGCGGTGTTCGCGCTTTCGTGCACGGCACCCGGTGTGAGCGCCACATCTCCCTCCAATGCGAACACTTTCACTTGCCCTGCTCCCGCCCGTTTCAATGCAAAAGCCTCCCCTACAGCTGCCGGGGACCCATGAGCGGAAGGTCCCGTATTGAACTTCAGAAAAAGGCTCTTTCCGGAAAATTCGGCATGTCCGGGTAATCCACCCCGTCTGCGGAATAAAAGCAAATCCTCGGGATATACCGCATCCTGCTTGATTTTATATCTGGTGTTTCCTGTTTGTTGAAATCGAAGCCGGAGGGCGTGATTCAGTACAGCAAGGGTACAGTATACAAGTGGCACGGTGTGCCCGGCAGTAAGAATGAATCGATCGGCGAACCTTCTGGTAGGGTCACGGAGGTCGTATCGCATCACTCCGGAAAGTAGAGTGGCAATGAATATGTGTACTTTCGAACGAGATCCGCCCGGATGGCCGCTTTGTCGGTAGTTCAGCATGATGTCGATGCATTGATCAACCAGATCCTTTGTTTTTTCCCAATAAGGCTGAATCGAAGGCCATTCCATACACTGCAATTCTTGCCCCACTTTCTAGTCTTACGCCGAGCCTCTAGTCTATCCAGGACCAGGGCAATCTAGATCTAACCTTTTCCTCCAATTGTGCTGAAAAAGTTAATCGACGGCCAGCAGAATATTGGTGGCCTTTATAATAACGTAGGTTTCTTTGCCAATTTCCAGTTCCAAGCGCTTAGCCGAGGATTTGGTAATGACGGAGACTGCCTCTAGCCCTCCCGGCAATTCCACAATGATCTCTGAATTCACCGCACCATGCTGGATGTTCTATATTTTCCCTTTCCATACGTTGCGGGCACTTAGTTTCATAAATTTGCTCCTTTCGGCTTATTATAGGAAACGTTCAAATCGGTTCTTTTTCGCCCGGCAAATCGGGCATGTTTCCGGTGGACCGTCTCGCGCACAGAGGTAGCCACATACTCGGCACCGCCAAACTGGGTAGTTCCATTGCGTCTTCCCCCCATCTCCTAATCTATTTTGCGGAGTTTCCCTCACGGGCTGACGGCGCTCTGGGATGCTTTTTGCGGTTTGTTCTTTCTTGGCAATGGCATCGTTTACATAGAGCGCACAATAACAAGCGCCGAATTCCATCAGGTCCTGGTCACGATAGTCACAGGGGCAGATGACATCGCGATCCTGCTCGATATCCCCCGTGGCCAGCCTGCATGGACAATTCCAATAGCCGTAGCGGTTTTCGTTGGTAAGAAGTCCGCGCACCAGCTCTTTGGCGAACTCGGCGTCTGGATTTAGGTGGTATCCAGCCAACTCCGCTTCTCTCACTAATCTTTCATAGGTCCGCAAGACCTGCAGATCGTCAACGCCCATGCTTGCCTATCCTCCAACAGCTTCACGTATTTTGGATTCGTCATATCCAATAATGCAAGATTTATCCCCGATGACTAAAGTAGGAAACGAGCATTGTGGATTCCAGCGGCGGATTTCGTTTTCGGCCTGATTTCGCTCTAACCCGTTGAGAAGGTCCACATCGGTATAATCATAAGCTACGCCTAGATCAGCCAGGAGAGCCTTTGTTTTTTTGCACCAGATGCAAGTGCTGAGTGTGTAGAGCATAATGGCTCCTTTGTCATTTCCGTTCACATGATTGGTTTTCATTGTGGCCAGCCTTTCAAATTCTTTTATATTGGAAACCGAGTTCGGAGCACGATATTCCCAGATCTGACTAGAACATCCGCCACCGGCGTAGCAGCCAAAATGCAAACAAAGAAGCCAAAACGGCCAACCCGAGAATGCCGACGAATGCCCAAGGATGATCCTGGAACGGCAGGTTCACGTTCATTCCAAAAAGGGAGGCAATCATCGTCGGAAAAGCAATGATAATGGTTACCGCGGCTAGGAATTTCATCACGATGTTCAAGTTGTTGGAGATGATAGACGCAAAAGCACCCAAGGTTGCCGTTAAGATTCCGCTGTGGACTTCTGCCATCGA
Source organism: Thermodesulfobiota bacterium (assembly GCA_041478715.1). Classification (GTDB taxonomy): domain Bacteria; phylum Caldisericota; class JANLFM01; order JANLFM01; family JANLFM01; genus JAPLHX01. Next base: position 8,281 of record JBGOWQ010000031.1, read on the forward strand.
AATCGCCTGCCGGTATTCGGTGATGGCATCTTCCAGCAGGTCCTCATCATCGGGGAACAACCGGATGGGAATGGCAAGATTTCGCCGTTCTTCCGTCGGTCGCAGACAAGAGCCAAGAAGCTCTTCCAGCAGAATTTCATTGGCTTTAATGGCAATAGAGAGATAGACCAAGCTCTTTTGAATCTCCATCAACTGGAACATCTGCTCGTTTTTCATTGAACGACGCAACGATTTTTCCACCAGGCTCGTCCGTACGTTCAATTTCTTGATCGCTTCGAGGTAGAGGTCGGCGGAGCGATATAGCAGCTGTAGAAGAAGACGAGTTTTTTTCCCTGGGTGTACTCCCAATCGCGGCCGCAATAGAAAAATCGGGTTCTCTTCCAGACAGACGGAGACGATTGCGTTTGGATTGATTACGACCCCAAGGGGTAGAATCCGGATTTCCGTATCGGAGCGTTGCGCGGGTACGTCGATAATCACCAACGTCTGCTCGCCTTCCACATCTTGTCTGGGACGCTCTTCGGGGTCCAGGGCGGCAGCAAGAAAATCCGACAGAAGGCCCGTACCTACGGCTACTTGGTGAAGCTCTTCAGCCGTGGGAGCAATCAATTGGATCCATATGCCAGGAAGAGAGAGGTCGTTTGCCTCTTCAATTCTTCCTTCCACTTCCCGCAGTGCGCGGATCATAAGGATTCTTTCTGCAATTCCAAGAACCCCTTTAGCCTGGATACGAATTCTCTCGCTTCCTCTTGCTGCCGCGTTTCCAAAACAAGGAATTCGTCTCCCACTACAATCTGAATAATATGTCGTAATCCTCCAATTGATTGTTGGCGCAGCGAAGAATCGATCAATTGTACTTGGGTCCATCCGACAGCACCTTGCTTGGTGATGGTTACGGACAGCGGCAGGCTGAAAGCGAATATAGCGATGCGAAGAAAACGTTC
>JBGOWQ010000212.1:0-3111 GCA_041478715.1 Thermodesulfobiota bacterium
ACCCTGATTTTTACCGGGAACCGGGCTGGTTTCCAGACGCTCTGGCGAACCAGTCTTTCCGCTACAACCGAGATGCAGCCGCTTTTCACTTCACGTTTGCTGCTTTCCTCAGAACCGCAGGCCGCCGAGATCTATTTGGGTAGCCGTTACCTGGGCCGCACTCCTACGACGCTAACCGGTCTGGAACCCGGTCTGCACGAACTTACGCTAAAAAAAGAAACCTACCAGGATTGGCATCTGGCTCTCTCCCTTTCTTCCGCGGAAGCCCGGGAAGTGAAGGCACGCTTGTTGGCGAAAGGCGCAGCATCACCGCTGACGACCACGAGTGGTGAGAAGACGGAGGCGGTTTTTTCACCGGACGGATCCCGAGTGGCCTATGTAGAAGGGACGGGTGAAGAAGCACAGCTTACACTGTTTGAAATGACCCGGAGGATTTCGATCCCCCTTGGCATCGGTTGGCGTCCGGCCTGGTCCGCAGATGGACAAGCCCTCTATTTTGTGCGAGGCACAACTTACAGCGATGTCTGGGTGTATATTCTCGCCTCAGCAAACTCTGTCCAGCTGACTCATAGTGGCGGAGCCCGTGATCCCAAGCCGGCTCCGGATGGAGGTTGGATAGCGTATCTCCAAGGATTGGATCCGCTGCAACTGGAATTGTGGGTGATGAATGTGGATGGCCAAGATGCCAGACGTTTAGCGCAAGACGAAGCCGGGCACATTTTTGCCTTCCAGTGGATGCCGGATTCCCGGAAGGTATTCTACCTGAGTCATCACCAGGGAACCGATGTAGCCAGCGTGGTGGATTTGGAAGGCAATGTGAAGGAGTTCGCTTCCGCGATCGGATTCTCGTTACCGGTATGGTCCGCCGGCGGTGATTTCCTGGCACTGCAAACCTGGTCCGAATCAAATAGTGAGATCCGGATCTACCGACAACCGGAGGGGACGTTCTATGCCAGTCAGGAGATTTCTGCCGAGAAATGTACTCTCTTCTGGCAAAACTCGGTGCTGTTTTGGACAACACCAGAAGCCGGCGGATTCCGTTGGTGGAGCTGGCAACCGCAAAATGCCGCTACACCGGGCAATGCCGTTGCGGACGCCCGCTTTCTCAGTTTCTCTCCCGCCCTCAATCAGGGCCTGTCGGCTGCTTCCTGGAATGGGTACAGCCAACTGTATCTCAATCGCATTACGCCCTAGCGCGCTATAATACCGACGCATGGTACAACGAAATCTATCCAGTTGGGAGCAAACGAAGCGGAATCCAAAACGGAGCGCAAAACGAAGACAGACCCAGCGCGCTTCGGGGAAAAAACGCAGCCCGTGGCGGATTGTAGCCTACATTCTGCTAGGTATGCTTTGTCTAGCAGTGATCGGATTGGGGATCTTCGCTTATATCTTATATACCCTCCCCCTGCCGCAAGACCTCAGCTTCAACTTTGCGGAATCTTCCCAAATCCTGGACCGGAATGGGAAACTGATTGCCACCTATTCACCGGCGGAAAAACGAGTCTACCGACCGCTAGCAGAGATCTCATCTTATTTGCAGGATGCGGTGCTTGCAACCGAGGATCACCGCTTCTATGAGCATTCCGGCATCGATATCAACGGCTTCTTCCGCGCAGTATGGGGGTATGTCACAGGCAATCAGGACACGGGTGGCGGTTCCACCATCACCCAGCAGTTGGCGCGGGAGGCATTCCTAACCAAGGAAGCCACCCTTACCCGCAAAATCAAAGAGATGATGGTGGCTTTCCGCTTGGAACAGAAATACAGTAAGAACGAGATTCTGGAATCCTACCTGAACGCAGTGTATTTTGGGCAAATGGCCTATGGCGCCGAAGCGGCGTCACTCACCTACTTTGGAAAACGCGCCATCGATGTCAGCGTTGCGGAGGCTGCTTGGCTGGCCGGTGTGATTAACGCGCCCTCCTTCCTGGGCGATCCGGCAAACCGCACCAGCTCCATCGAACGGCAGACGCTGGTTTTGTACCGGATGAAAACCTATGGCTTTATCGACGAAGCAACCTACGATCGAGCGCTGAATACAGAGCTGGTGTTTACCGAATCCGCGATCAAAATGGAATCGGATGCCCCCTATTTCACAGACCTTGTGCGAGAGAAACTGGAAGAGAAATATTCCTCGTCGCTCCTAATGCAAGGCGGAATGACCATCTATACCACGCTGGACCTGCAGATGCAGCGTTGGGCGAATGAAGCCATGACCGAAGCCTATCAATATTGGATTGATGAGGGGGAAATCGATCCTACGATCAAGGACGAAGAGGGCGTATCCCAGCCGCAGGGTGCTCTAATTGCTCTCGATCCGCGCACGGGGGATATCTTGGCCATGGTGGGTGGTCGAGATTGGTACGAAACTCCCTACAATAGAACCCTGGTCCCTCGCCAACCAGGATCTTCATTCAAAATTTTCGATTATACCGCTGCCATTGATCGCAAAATCGTTAATCCGGCGACGATTCTCGTATCGGAGGAAATCAAGCTTCCCGATTACAATCCCACGGAGTACACCGGAGAACTGGAAGCGGGTAGCAAGAATTACTACGGACCCCTCTCCGTAAAGGATGCGATCATCAAGTCCTCCAATATTATCGCCATTAAAGTTGCACTTCAGGTCGGATTGGACAACGTGATCGATTACGCGCATCGCCTGGGCGTCTCCGCTGAGCTCCAACCCTATTATTCGATGCCTATTGGTTCCCAGGAAATCATGCCGATCGAGATGGCTCAGGCCTACGGTGTCTTGGCAACCGGAGGGCAATTCAATCGGGCAACTGCCATTCGCAAGGTTGTGGACCGCGATGGAAATCTGCTGGAAGAGAACCCGCCCGAACAAGAGCAGGTTCTGGCCCCCGCCACGGCTTATGTGATGACCAGCCTGTTCAAGAATGTCTATCAGAATACGGGAAGAGCCTATGTGGATGGTTTAATCGCCGCCGGCAAAACCGGAACCACGGATCGTTTTCAGTATGCCTGGTTCATTGGTTATACCCCAGACATCGTAGTTGCAGCCTACAATGGAAATGATACGCCGGATTTCAGGGACTCGGAGGGCAGACTGGTCTACACTACGAGAAACATCGGCGCCGGCATCCC
>JBGOWQ010000008.1:0-13418 GCA_041478715.1 Thermodesulfobiota bacterium
CCTATTTCTACTGATCCGCGACGGTACCGGCATCGTTCAGTGCATTGCTTCCAAAAAAGGACTCCCGCCGGATGCTTTCCTGTTGGCAAAAAAACTGACCCAGGAGTCATCTTTGATCGTTCGCGGGAGGGTAAGGGAAGATACCCGCGCACCGGGAGGCGTGGAGCTTGATCTTAGCGACATCCAAGTAGCGCAGATTGCCGAGGAGTACCCAATCTCGCTCAAGGAGCACGGCGTGGCTTTCCTGATGGAGAATCGTCATCTCTGGCTGCGTTCCTCCCGTCAACACGCGATCCTGCGAATCCGCGCCACAATCATCAAAGCGATGCGCGACTTCATGGACGATCGCGGCTTTTTGTTGGTGGATTCTCCCATCCTCACTCCGGCAGCGGCCGAAGGGACAGCTACCCTATTCGGTGTGGATTACTTTGGCCAGCCCGCTTACCTTTCGCAATCCGGTCAACTCTACAACGAGGCAACCTGCGTGGCTTTCGGCAAAACTTATTGCTTTGGACCGGCCTTCCGAGCGGAGAAATCCAGTACTCGTCGTCATTTGACTGAGCTCTGGATGTTGGAGCCGGAAGCGGCCTATTTCACGTTCGAAGACAACCTGCGACTTCAGGAAGACTTGGTGGGTTCGATCATCGAACAGGTGTTGGAAAAACGAAAACCGGAATTGGAAGCGTTGGAGCGCGACATCACTCAGCTGGAGAGCATCCAGCCGCCCTTCCCCCGGTTGACATACGACCAGGCTCTGGAGATCCTCCAAGCGGAAGGCCAACCGTTGCCCTGGGGGGAGGATTTCGGTGCCCCGCACGAGCAGATTTTGTCGGCCCGGTGTCAGAAACCGCTCTTCGTTACGCATTTCCCGGCTTGTTGCAAGGCCTTCTACATGCAGCCGGATCCCCAGCGGCCGGAAGTCACGCTTTCAGCCGACTTGCTGGCTCCGGAAGGCTACGGCGAGATCATCGGAGGTTCCGAGCGGATTCATTCCCTGGCACTGCTGGAAAAACGGATCCAAGAATACGGATACCCTCCTGAGATTTACCGCTGGTATCTCGATCTGCGTCGCTATGGCAGCGCTCCCCATTCCGGTTTTGGTATGGGTGTAGAGCGAACGGTTGCTTGGCTTTGCCACCTGGAGCACATTCGGGAAAGCATCCCCTTCCCGCGCATGCTGGAAAGGATCTATCCCTGATGGAGCGGATTTTAGCTCCCCGGGGCACGCAAGACATCTTGCCGCCGGCTTCCGACCTTTGGACTCAATTGGAAGAGACGATTCGCCGCAACGGCGAGCGGTTCGTTTATGGCGAAATCCGCACCCCCATCTTTGAGCACTCCGAATTGTTTGCGCGAGGCGTAGGGCAAGACACCGATATTGTATCCAAGGAAATGTATACCTTTCTCGATCGGGGTGGCCGCAGCCTAACCCTGCGGCCGGAAGGCACTGCCTGCGTGGCCCGCGCATTCCTGCAGCAGAATTTGGCCAACCTTCGTGGTTTGCCGCAAAAGCTATTCTACATCGGCCCCATGTTCCGTTACGAGCGGCCGCAGGCGGGTCGCTACCGGCAGCACCACCAATTTGGTTTCGAGGTGTTTGGTGATCCCCAGCCGGAGATGGATGCAGAGATCATTGCCATTGCCATTTCCATTTTTCGGGCTCTCGGAATTCGACAGTTTGAGGTAGAACTGAACTCCATCGGCTGCCGGGCGTGTCGGCCGGTCTTTCTGACAGCATTAAAGAAAGAACTGGCGCCCCATTTGATGGAACTATGTGCAGACTGCCAACGCCGTTATCAGCAAAATCCGATCCGGATGTTGGATTGCAAGAAGGAAACCTGCCAACCGATGTTGGATCGGGCTCCTCATCCGGTGGATTCTCTTTGCCTGCAATGCCAAACTCATTTTCTCCGCATGCAAGGATCTCTGGCGGCGCTGGGGTTCTCCTTTCGACTCTCTCCCCGCCTGGTACGTGGATTGGATTATTACACGCGGACCGTATTCGAAATCGTTTCCCCGGAGTTGGGCGCCCAAAACGCCCTGTGTGGCGGAGGTCGCTATGATGATCTGATCGAAATCCTGGGCGGTCCGTCAACTCCCGGGGTGGGGTTCGCCGGTGGAATGGAGCGGGCGATGCTCATTCTGCAAGAGAACCAGGGGCCCGAACCGCTGCGTCTGGATGTCTATCTGATTCCACTGGGCGAAGAAGCCTACACCGAAGCGATGCCGCTGGCGATGCGATTACGGGAAGCGGGAATCCGAACGGAACTGCCTTACGATCGGCGGGGGCTTTCCGCCCAGTTGAAGGTGGCCCATCGCAAACACGCCCGCTTCGCGCTTCTGTTGGGTGAGCAAGAGTTGAAAGAAGGTTCGCTTCTGCTCCGAAATATGGAATCGGGTGAACAAAGGACCATCGCCAAGGCAGAGGTTCTGGCCAGCATTTCCAGCGCATTGGCGTTGTAGCGGCATCGCCTGAGGGTATTTGTGTTCCCTTGTCATTGGATCGAGCTTGACTTACGATTGAGTGGAACCCTGCGGTGTTCGTGATGAGGAGATTCAAGGTTTGAGCCAACACCAAACGAATTGGGATCGCGATCTGAAATAGGCGGGAATTCCCTCCCCCGTTTCAGTCAGCCAACCCACCTGCTGAGAGCAGGTTCAAAAACCCCCTCTTCACACGGCACCAGCGGGGGTTTTTGTATGCGACCGTTTCGATCGAGCGCTAACCGGGTCCGGTTTTGCCGGTAGGTCCCGGCGCGGGTGTGGCTTGAGCAATAGACGAGCGAAGTTGGCTCTTGCCGGCTTTGACGGTGGTCGATGCTTTCTCCAGCACAGCTTCCAATTTGCTTAGGATCGATTCCGCGTAGGCTTCGGCGTCGCGTTTCAGCGCCCTGGCTTCCTCTCCTCGCCTCTCCAGTACTTCTCGGGCACGAGTTTCCGCCTGCTTAAGGATTTCCGCATCAGAAACCATTCCCTGCGCCTGCCCGCGGGCCTGTTGCACCAAACGATCGGATTCCTGTTGCGCTTCCTCCAACAGTTTCTTGCGCTCCTGCAAGACCCATTTGGCTTGTGACAATTCCTCGGGGAAGTTTTCCCGGATCTGGTCTAACAGCTCCAGCATTCGGTCCATGTTGATGGTGACATTATGCGTGAAGGGAATCTTTTTACCCTGATCAATCAGTGTTTCGATTTCATCGAGCAACTCTAGGACGCCGATTTTCTTCAACCCCTTTCCGTGCTGATTTTTCTTTTCAAACCTTCCTCGACCTGCCCAGGGACAAAAGCGGCTACTGAGCCGCCATGCAATGCCACCTCCTTGACCAAGCTCGAACTCAAAAATGAATAGCGATGGCTGGAAGGCAAAAAAACCGTTTCCACTTCCGCGCACAACTCGTGATTCATGAGAGCCATTTGCAATTCGTACTCAAAATCCGTCGCAACCCGCAGTCCTCGAACGATCACTTTCGCTCTCGCACTTTGCATATATGCTACGAGTAAGCCGGAAAAGGTGTCAACTCGCACGTTTGCCAGATGTTTCACCGTCTGGCCAAGGAATTCCGCCCGTTCCTCTACACTGAAAAGGCAACGTTTCGCCGGGTTTTCCACCACTGCGATCATCAGATTCTCAAACAGAACGCTGGCTCGCTCAATCACATCCAAATGGCCGTAGGTCACCGGATCAAAGCTGCCAGGCATCACCGCTACAGTCAATGCATGCTCCTTTCCATCAGGGACAAACGCGTATCCCCGTACCGATAGGTCCGAATCAGCTTGAGCCCTTCGGCCGAGGACTCTTCCCGCATGGAATGCTCCACTGCGATTATAGCACCGGATGGAAGCAAATCGGTTCTCGCCAACGCTGCCAGCGTGCGGCCGACCAGTCCTTGGTCGTAGGGCGGGTCTAGGAAAATCACATCAAACTGGCGGCCTTCTGCTGCCAGTTGGCTGATCGCTCGCACTACATCCGTTGGCAACAAGGTCGCTTCGCTTTCCGGGTTTTGGTTCAGTGTCTTCTTGATCTCGTCAATGGCTCGATGCGATTTTTCCACCAGCACCGTCGAGCAGGCTCCGTGCTGCAAAGCTTCCAACCCCACGGCTCCGGTCCCCGCAAATAGGTCTAGAAATCGCGCGTTTTCCAGGCGAGATCGCAAGATATTGAACAATGCTATTTTGACTTTGTCTGCCGTAGGGCGCAGCTTAGTCTCCTGGCGGTTTCGGCCGAATCGACCTCGTTTCCCTTCCGCCAGATTCGGAGTCATCTCAGCTCACTTCTACATTCTCTGCATCGAAGGGGAATCTGTGCTGGAGCATCTTCTCCAACAAGGGGAATTGTCGCCATTGGGACGGAGGTCGTTGCGCCAGATCAAAAGCAGCCTGACGACATTGGTCCAATACGGTGTAGGTTGCGGGATCGAATAAATCGGCAAATCGTAGTTGGAACGCACCATGCTGTAGGGTACCGAAGAATTCTCCGGGGCCCCTGATCTTTAGGTCTTCACTCGAAATCACGAATCCGTCGTTGGAACGGACCATTACGTCCAAACGCTGCATCGCCTCTTCCGATTTCGGGTTTGCCATCAACACGCAGTAGGACTTGTGCAAACCCCGGCCCACTCGTCCGCGCAATTGATGCAATTGCGCCAGGCCAAAGCGGTCGGCATCCAATATGACCATCAGGGTGGCGTTGGCTACGTCGATTCCCACCTCGATCACGGTCGTTGAAACCAGAATCTGAATTTGATTGTGCGTGAAATCGGCCATTACCTGGTCTTTTTCGGTTGTGGTCATCCGACCGTGCAAAAGCCCCAAGTGGAATTCCGGGAACATATCCCGCTGCAGCTCTTCCTTCAGTTTCGTCGCAGCGGCAGCCTCCCCCCTTACGTCCTCCCCTTCTTTGCTTTCGATCCGCGGGCAGACGATGTAGACTTGCCGTCCCGATTGCGCTTCCCGCCGGATAAACTGATACACTTCCGTTTTTCGTTCACTGGAAACAAGATAGGTCGTGATCGGTTGACGGTTGGCGGGTAGATCCCGGATGGTCGAGAGGTCAAAATCACCGTACAGTGTAAGGGCCAGTGAGCGGGGGATCGGAGTGGCAGTGAGCACGAGCACATCCGGGTTTTCCGCCTTTTCCTTCAGGATTTTTCGCTGCATGACACCAAACCGGTGTTGCTCATCGATCACGACCAATCCAAGGCGTCGGAAATCCACACCTTCTTCCAGCAGCGCATGAGTGCCGACCAGTATTTGGATCGATCCGTCCTCCAATTCCTGCAACAAGCGAGCCCGCTGCGCACCTTTTCGACCGGCAGTCAGCAAGCCCACTTGCATCGGCAGGTTACGAAATAGCTGCTGCAAGACCAGGTAGTGCTGCCCGGCCAGGATTTCTGTAGGTGCCATCAAAGCGGCTTGATATCCGTTCTGCACGGCGACCAGCATCGCATATGCAGCCAATACTGTTTTTCCGGAGCCCACTTCCCCCTGCAATAGACGATTCATCGGGCGGGAAGAATGCATGTCCTGTTCGATTTCCTGCAAGCTTTGCTGCTGCCCCTCCGTCAGGACAAACGGCAATTCAGACCAAAATCGTTGCACGAGATCGCCCTGGGTCCGGAAGGAAATCCCCTGCTGGGATTTTCGTTCCTTCCACCGCCTGGCAAATCCCAATTGCAGCAGAAACAGTTCTTCAAACAGAAACCGCTTCTTTGCCTGCTCGAGCCCGTCCTGCAAATCGGGAAAATGGATCTGCCGCAAGGCGATCGATAGAGGAAGCAATCCTTGGGCAACCACCAGCGGGGTGGGTAGGAATTCAGGGACCTGCGGGGTGATCTGGTCAACGATTTCCTTCATCTTACGCCGAAGGGCTCTCTGCGTGAGTCCTGCAGTCAGCGGATAAATGGGGACAATCCGCCCACTGTGGAGAGGGTCGTTGTCCTCATCCACCAACTCCCAATCCGGTGCGTTGAGTTGAATCGGCCCGAAACGGCGGGAAACCCGACCCGAAAGGATCAAGTCCGCTCCCGGCGTGAACTGCTTCTTCAGATAGGGCTGGTTGAACCAGACGGCCTCGATTTGTCCCTTGCCATCCGAGATGGAGACTTTCAGAAGGTGCAAGCCCCGTCGCGGTCTGCTTTCGGAAATTCGTCGAATCGAGCCGAGGATGGTTGCCATGTCCCCGTCGTGCAGAGTGGAAATGAGCCGAAACTGCGTGCGGTCCTGATACGTTCGGGGGAAGTAGTACAGTAAATCCAAGATCGAAACAACCCCTGCCCGTCCCAGAACCTCAGCCCTGGCCGGGCCGATCCCTTTCAAATACCGAACCGGGGCGTTCAGTTCTGGCCAGTTTAGAGTTGCGCTCACTCTTCCAGGGAAACGATATAATAATAAAAAGGCTGCCCGCCATAATGCTGTTCGAACGAAACCAGCGGGTATTTTCTGATCAATTCCTGCAGGATTTCCTCCGCGTCATCTTCTGCCATTTCTTCGCCTCGGTAAATGCAGACAACTGCCTCGGACGGAGCGGCGTTCAGCATTTTGCGGATCATTGCTAGGCAGACCTGGTTCGGGTCTTCTCCCACTTCTGCCATTTGATCATCGATCATGCCGAGAATCGTGCCCTGGTGAAAGTCGAATCCGTTGATCGAACCATCCCGCACGGAATAGGTAATCTCACCCGCTCGCACTTTTTGCATCGCTCGTTCCATGGCAACCAGATTGTTTTCGACGGATTGCGTGCGATCAAATGCCAACGCAGCGGACACCCCTTGCGGCAGATTGTGTGTGGCCAGCACCGAGATTTTCTTCTTGGCAATGCTTTTGGCTTGAAGGGCGGTGCTGATCACATTAGGGTTGTTGGGTAGGATGATCACCGACGTACAAGACATGCGCTCGATGGCGTCCAGAATCTCCCGGGTGGAGGGATTCATCGATTGCCCCCCCATGACCACTTGATCCGCTCCCAAGCTGTTAAATATCTCTTCAAACCCTTGGCCGGCACTCACGGCAACAAGGCCGATACAGTCATCATCGGCCGGTTTGCCTCTGCGCACAAATTCCTCATGCTGCTGGTGCATATCTTCAATCATCACTTGATCCAAAGAGCCGATCTGGGCCGCCACTTCCAAAACCTTATAGGGAATGTTGCTGTGGAGGTGGACTCTTAGCAATGTTTCGTCGCCGATCACCAGAAGGGAATCACCCATCTCTTGCAGGGATTTCTCGGCACTGTTCCGGTTCAATTGGATGCCACGGATCAGAAATTGGACATCGTAGCGGTAGGTCATCTCTTCTGCAAAGATCTCTTCGTCCTCCAGATTCGCTTCCATTGGTGCCGAAGTCTGATCCATCGTCTCCCCGCGAAGGTGGCGGAGCATCCCATCTAACAGGAACACCAAACCTTGACCGCCGGAATCAACAACTCCCGCTTCCTTCAGGATGGGCAGCAGATTGGGCGTGTTGGCCAAGGAACGTCGTGCAGCCTGCAGGATACTAGAGAGGAACCCATTCAGATCCTGATGATTCTCTACCAACAACGCGGCGATGCTGGCTTCGCGAGCGACGGTCAGAATGGTCCCTTCCACCGGTTTCATCACAGCTTGGTAGGCCGTTCTAACGGCTTCCGCCGAAGCTTGTGCCAGGTCATTTAAACCGACCTCTTCCTTGCTGTCCAAAGAGCGGCACATTCCCCGGAACAATTGGGATAGAATCACACCAGAATTCCCTCTGGCGCCCAGAAGCGATCCGCGCGTTACCGCTTCGGTAAACTGTTTCATGTTACCCGGTTGGACCCGGTTCAACTCGTCGAGCGTGGATTTTAAGGTCAGCAGCATGTTTGTACCGGTGTCCCCATCGGGTATCGGGAAAACGTTGAGGGAGTTGACGATCTCCTTGTTGGCTTCTAGGTGAGCAGCGCCTGCCTCCAAGAGACGGTGGAGGTCGGAAAACCTCAAGTTGGTTGGCCCAACGAGTGGTTTTCCACCTTCATTCTTCATGCGACCTCACGTTGGTTACAACGATGTCGATATCAATGTTATCCACATGGGTCATGGAATCCAGGCGAAATGTGACCTGTTCGCGGATGTTGCGCACTACCTCGGACAAACGCACACCCAATTCCAGGATCACGTGGATGATGAGGTGCACTCCTTGTGCCAGAAACTTCACCTCCACGCCTTGGGTCACATTTTCTTGTCGCAGCAGGAAATTCAGCAGGTCGTTGGCAGTTCGTTTGGTTTGACCGACCACGCCGTAGCATTCCGTGGTGGCATAACCGGTAATCTTTGCCAGTGCTTCTCGCGTCAGGTATACCTTTCCAATCGTTGTCTCCATGTCGCCATGGATTGTAGCATAGAGACCAGGAACGGCCAAAACCGCGCGGTAAATCGGCAAGAAGTGAAAGGAAAGAATCGGTTGCATGATGGGTTCTGCCTATGCTATTCTTGCCGGCGTATCTTATGGCTAAGGAGCAAACGACTGTGGCAAAGTGTGAGATCTGCGGAAAAGGACCAACAGCTGGATGCAATGTCAGCCACTCTCATGTAAGAACCAAGCGGGTGTGGAATCCGAATTTGCAAAAAGTGAAAACGAACATCAACAACAAAGTGAAGACAATCTACGTCTGCACCAAATGCATGAAAGCCGGTAAGGTTACCCGGGTCGCCTAGATCCCGCTTTCGCCGTGTTGTCCAAAAGGATTGCTAGAAGCAATCCTTTTTCTTTTTCCAATCGTACGGTGGAATGCAGGAACCGGTTGGAGAGTCCAAGGGTCTGCCCCAGGATCATGGAACCTCCTTGCATAGGATAGGTCGCACCCTTGATGGTCAGGCCCGTTACCGGTGACAGGGCCAGGAGAGAAAACATCTGGCCGGGAATCCCATCCAACTGCAATCGCCTGGGGACCGGGAATATCCGACTGTTGGCATCGAGCATCCAGCCGCGGCGTTTTCTGCGCGCGATCTTGAACAGGAGCGCGATGTTTCCGATGGCATGATCAATCCGCCCTCCCAGTCCGCCGATTAGTACAATTTCCCCCAGATTCCGTTTCAACGCAAGATCTACCGCCAGTTCTCCGTCCGTCTGATCTTTTTTGGCAGGAAATGTCAAATACGTTTCTACTTGCGGCTCTAGTTTGGCTCGCAACGCTGGATCCAACGAGTCAAAGTCGCCCAGCAGCACTTGGGGTTGAATATTCGTCTCCTCGAGCCAGGCGGCTCCGGAATCGGCTGCGATCAACAAGGAACCGGAGAGCAGCGATTCGAACCGGTTCCGCGGAACCGGTTCACCCCCAAGGAAAATCAGCGCCCGGTTTCGCGGAACCGGTTCACCCCCAAGGAAAATCAGCGCCCGGTTTCGGCGTTGGTCCATTTCAACCGTGGCCAAACGATCGCCATCACCATCGCGGAGAGGGCAATTTCCGGAAGCATGTAACTGGCATTGTAAGCGAGGGAATAGAGCCAGACATTCCATCCCGGAGGGGCATAGCTGGAGAAGAAGATCACGCCGGAGAGGAAGTGACAAAACAACCGCCCCAGTCCTCCCAATAGGATGCCGAGCCAAAACGGCTTGCGGAATGCGCCAGCCAGCCCACCAAGCAATCCAAAGGCCAGTGGATAGTCCAGCAGGAACTGCACGGGATGGAAAAAGAAGGGCTCAAGCAGAAAATCGAAAAGACCAAATGCGATGCCGGCAAATGCGCCGACGACCCAGCCGCGGCGGAGTCCCAAATAGAAAAGAGGAGCCATGGAAGCCAGAGTAATCGATCCCCCCTGCGCCCAGATACGAAAGTTCGGAATGATCAATTTGGACATATACTTCAGGGCGAAAGCTAACGCCAGCAGGATTCCGATTTCCACCCAGTCCCGCGTGCTTAGCTTCCGGGTTTGCGAAAGCAGCAGCAAAAGTCCCGCCAAGAGGACTAGGGAGATGGTCACCCATCCCGCCAAGGTGATATCTGCCATGCCAATCGCCTCCTTGAACGAAAAAACGCCCTGCAAGGGCGTTCCGTCGTTGAATTCCTACGCTGGAATTACCCAGTTCAGGTTCGATGGGTTGGGACTTGGCAGAAATCCCTCTCAGCCGCAAGGCACCCCATTCCGAAATGATTATACTTCTTTTCCAGCCGGGTACAATTCCTGATCGGACTTGTCTACCCCATCCTCTGGAATCGCTTTCCTGCGCAATTGGCCGCAAGCAGCCTCGATGGAGCGACCCCGCGGTTTGCGAATCGCGGCTTTGATTCCGGCATCATTTAAAGTCTCGGAAAACCGGCGCATCGTCTCTTTGTTGGAGGGCTGGAAGGAGGAGCCAACCACAGGGTTATAGGGCAAGAGATTGATCAGGAAGGATCTGGATTCAAAAAGAGTGACCAATTGCTCCAGGTGATGCGGCTGATCGTTTATTCCCCCAAGCACGAGATATTCAAAGGTGACGATCTTCCCGGCACGCTCGCTGTAATCCTGCAGTAGCTCTATCGTTTTCCCAATCGGCAACAATCCGGGCAGGGGAATCAGGCGTGACCGCAGTGCATCGTTGGGGGCGTGCAGGGACAGAGCGACTTCCAGCTTCATGCCGGACTGCACGAATTTGGTCAAGGAGGGGGGACCGATCGTGGACATCGTGATCCGGCGGGAGCCGAGAGCCAAGGCCTTGGGGTGCTGCAAAACCTCGATCGCCCGCTCCACGGCCGGCCAGTTCAACAACGGTTCGCCCATACCCATCAGCAACACCCGCGAAATCCTTTCTCCGCTCTTCTGTTCCATCCCCAGGATTTGAGATAGGATTTCCCCGGAGCTAAGGTTGCGCCGGAAACCGGAACGCCCGGTGGCGCAAAAGCCACAACCAATGGGGCACCCGGCCTGCGTGGACAGACAGGCAGAAGTCCACTGGCCGTGCGAGGTGTTGGTGTGCAGCAGCACGCTTTCCACCAGTTCACCGTCGGCCATTTGCCACAAGAATTTCTCGGTGCCGTCCGGATCAAACGCGATTTGGCTTGGTTGCGGCATCGGATTCGGAAAATCCCGCGTCAAAATCGTGCGCAGATCTTTGGGGATATTGCCCATTCGTTCCAGCGTGTAGATTTTTTTGTGATAGATCCAATCCCAGAGCTGCTCAGCCCGGTAGATGGCCTGGCCGTGGCTTTGGAGATACCCTCGCAGCTCTTCCCAGCTGAGATCTAGTAGGAACCCCATCGCTCACCCGATCGAAAACGGTAGCCCGGTAGGAATTCCCCAATGGCTAAACGCTTTCTGCCTTCCAGCTGAAGTTCCTCTATCCAGATGGATCCCTGGCCGCAACCGACGGACAACCGATTCGATTCCAGCCGCAGTTCCCCCGCTTCGAGATCGGAATAGGGAGCCAGGTGAGATCGCCAGATGCTGAGCCGGAGTGGTCTTGTCTTGCCGGTGACCCAGGTGAATGCTCCCGGGTTGGGATTCATCGCGCGAATCCGGTTGTGCACTCCAAGAGCGCTCTCCTGCCAGACAATATAGGCATCCTGTTCCCGGATCTTCGGCGCGCGTGAGGCCAGTGTGGGTTCCTGGGGGATTCCCTGTAACCCGCCAGCCTCCAAGCGGGGAAGCAGGCACAGCAACATCTCGGCTCCTTCGCCGGCTAGCCGTTGGCGGTACTCTCCTGCCGTCTCATCGGGTCCAATCACAAACGCTGTTTGAGCAAGGATCGCTCCTTGATCCACCTTCTCCTCCAGCCGAAAGATGGAGAGTCCGCTTACGCGTTCCCCCGCTAAGATCGCGCGCTCAATCGGCGCTGCCCCACGATACTGCGGCAGTAATGAGGGGTGGATATTGACCGACCCCTTTTGGGGAAGAGCCAACAAGATTGCCGGTAAGATCAGGAAAGCCACGACCACAAACAGATCCGGGTCGAATCTGTGGAGTGCATCCAAGAACGGTGGTTCCTCCAGCGAAACAGGAGTCAGGGTTGGAATGGCCAACTTCTGCGCCAGCATCCGGATGGGAGTAGCTTGTAGTTGCAATCCCCGTCCTTTTGGTGAGTCGGGCCGCGTCACCACCAATCCTGGGCGGTAGGGAGATTCAGCCATCCTCTCTAATGCAGGCAAGGAGAATTCGGGGGAACCGAAAAACACCACTCGCATTATAATAGCTCCTCCGGCTCCATGGTCACATCCAGCCGCTGCAAACCTCTGGGCGGATAGATCGCCAACGCAGAGCGAAGATCCTCCGCGATCGGCCCGCTGGGAAACCGCAAGATGATTTCTACTCGGTAAATCCCCTTCAACAGGTAGTTGGCCGCTTCCATCGGCCCGCTGATGGTAGCACCGTCCAGAGCGGGGAGAGTTTCCCGCAGTTGCTTCGCCAAACGCCAAACGGTTGTCTCTTCTTTGCCGCTAAAAAGCACCCGGACCAGGCGTCCGAACGGTGGAAATCGCCCTTCTTTCCGCATGGCCAATTCCTTGGAGTAGAACGTATCTTCCGTCTCCAACAATCGTTCGGACATGCTGCGGGAGGTGAATTGAAGAAAGACTTCCTCCGTCAGCGATTCCAGATTCGCCAGCATCTGGTAGGCACGCTCGGTGGCACGATAACTTGGCAAACGCAGTGCAAAATCCAAATTGATCACCGCCAAGAGGGAAACCCGAGGCAGTGTATGCCCACGTAGGATGCTGGTAGCGATCAGTATCGCTTTTCGGTTTTGGCGGAAGTCGTCCAATTTCGCTTGCACACTCTCTCGATCACCGGCCGTTTCTCGGTCCAGACGCAGAACCTCCGCTTGCGGCCAGCGCTGCCGCAGTTCATCTTCCAAACGTTCCAAACCGAGTCCCAGTGTCCGCAGATCCGCACCGTTGCACCGTGGACAAGTGATGGGTAGTTCGGATTGGTAGCCACAAAAATGGCAAAACAGTGCCTGCCGGTGTGGCGTCAAAGCCACTTGACAGGTCGGGCAGGGAAAATACTCGCCACAATCTTTACAAATGATGGTGTTGCCAGTACCGCGGCGATTCAGAAAAATCAAGCTGCGGCCCGTCGTATTCTGGCGCTGGCGGATCGCGGAAAGGATGGGGCGCGCAAGTTGTCCGCCTCGCTCCACCACCCAATGCCGGATCGGAGGCGCGGTGAAGCTGCGCATCAACTGAGTGCCGTCATAGGTCGCCCGATAGGATTCCAACGAGGGAGAGCGGGAATACAGTCCCAACCGCGCCCCAGAAAGCTCAGCCAGTTTCCGAGCGACAGAAACCGCCTGCAATTGGACCGAATCTTCGATCGTATAGGCGCTGCTATCTTCGTGCAGAACATGGATCGATCCTAAGTTTCGAAATGGTAAAAACAAGCCAATCCAGGTTCCCAAAACCACTAGGTTATGCTCCGATTGAGCGGCTTGGAACACCCGCTCCCGCTTCTGGGTTGGAGTCTCCCCCAAATAACGCATTACAGGAACCGTACGAG
>JBGOWQ010000230.1:0-2984 GCA_041478715.1 Thermodesulfobiota bacterium
AGCTTTCAGTGGATAGAGGTATAAGGCCGTACCAAAGCGATTTAAGAGCAGGGATTCCAGCACCGGCAGGTTGAAAGCGAGGCTTTTCCCCGAGGCCGTGGGGGTGGCGAGGATCGTGTCACGGCCGGAGCGAATGGCATGGATCGCTTCCACCTGGTGGCGATACAAACGCAAGCCCCGGCGGGCCAAAACCTCGGCCAAGGTTGGCGGAAAAGGCTGATCCAATTCCCCATATTCCGCCTGGCGGGCAGCCAGGTTTTCCAGGTGAGCGATCTGCCCCTGGGTGGCCAGATTCTTGCGCAGCTCTGCCAAAACGAAGGAAAGGTTCATCCCTCGGTGAGGCGGACGTTTCCTTTGCCCAGAAGTTCTTTCAATCGGGCCAGCAGGCGTGCATCGTTGCGCACCCAATATTTGCGGGAAGGCGCCATTACCACTCGTTTCCCATTCAGGGCCAAGTAGATCGTGACCGGGCTGCGTCCGGGGTATGTCTCCAGTTCGCGTTTCACCTTCGTCAATAAGTCGTAATCGGCGTCCTTGGGAATCGTCAGGTCCAAGAACACCTCTTTCTTGTCTTCCGCCCGCTTCTTGGTTTCCAGGGAATCGCGTTCCAGGAAAGCCACAAACTTCTCGGCCAGCACCTTCACCTGCTCGTCCCCTTGGTTGACCTTGCCCTTCAAGATCAAGACGCCCTCTTTCTCTAGATGAGGGCTGATCTCGCGGAACAAACGGGGGAAGGCGGTCACTTCCACCGAACCCGTCAGATCTTCCAGGGTCACGAACAGCATTTGCCCCCCATTCTTGGTGGTAAAGACCTTGCTCTTGGCAATGATCCCGCCGACGGTGACCTCTCGGCCTTCCTCGCCTTCTGCCAGGTCCCGGATGGGGCTCAAGCTGTAGGAGGACAACTGCTCCTGGTAGCGGGCCAGGGGATGATCGGAAATGTAGAAACCGAGGACTTCTTTCTCCATGGCCAACACTTCCGCTTCGGAACGAGTGCCGCCTTCCCAGGGAATCGCCCCTGAATCGGGATCTGTTTCCTCGCCAAACAAGCCAAATTGACCGCGGGAACCGTTTCGCTTGCTGTTTCCAAGGACAACATCCAAGTTGAATAGCAGTTGAGCCCGGCCTTTGCTGGTAAAATCGAACGCCCCTGCCTTGATCAGACTTTCCAAGGTCTTGCGGTTGACCAAATGGGAGGAAATGCGACCGGTCAGATCCACCAGGGATTTGTAGGGCCCCCCCGTCTCCCGCTCGCGGACGAGCAATTCCACCGCCCCTTCGCCTACGTTTTTGATCGCAGCCAGGCCGAAATAGATCGTGTGTTCCTCTCCCGGCAAGAACCCCAACCCACCCTGGTTGATATGGGGCGGCAGGACCTTGACATTGAAGCGCCGGCATTCCTCCACATATTGACGGACCTTGTTTTCATCCGCCCGCACCGAAGTGAGCAAGGCCGCCATGAACTCCTGGGGATAATAGGCCTTTAGGTACGCTGTCCGGTAGGCCAGAACGGCATAAGCTGCCGCATGTGACTTGTTGAATCCGTAATGGGCGAATTCCGCCAGCAAATCGAAGATCTTCCCGGCCGTTTTCTCCGGAATCCCGCGCTCGGTGGTGCGCCCGATGAAAACCGGACGCTGCTGATCCATGATCGCCTTGTCTTTTTTGCCCATCGACCGCCGCAACAGGTCCGCCTCGCCCAGAGAAAACCCAGCCAGGGCGGAGACGATCTGCATCACTTGTTCCTGGTAGACGATGGTGCCGTACGTTTCCTTCAGGATCGGCTCCAGCTTCGGATGGAGATATTCGATCGGGATCGCGCGGGCCTTGCGCTTGATGAAGTCATCGATCATGCTCATCGGTCCAGGCCGGAAAAGGGCCACGACCGCGATGATGTCCTCGATACAGGTTGGCTTCAGGTTTCGCAGGATCTGGCGCATCCCCGAGCTTTCCAATTGAAAGATGCCCGAAGTCTCCGCTTGCTGCAGCAGCGAGAACACTTTTTCGTCATCCATCGGCATACCGGACCAGTCGATTTCCACGCCATGCCGGCTGCGGATCAGATTCAGGGCGTTATCGATCATGCTCAGAGTGGACAGCCCCAGGATATCCATCTTCAGCAACCCGATTTTCTCGATTTCCCCCATGGCAAACTGGGTGGTGATGACATTGTCGGTGCCAACCATTAAGGGAACGACATTCAGCAGGGGTTCCGCCGAAATCACCACCCCCGCCGCGTGGGTGGAAGCATGCCGGGAGATGCCTTCCAACCCCTTGGCCGACTCCAGCAGGTCCTTGATCTGGGGACTCTCGTCGTAGAGTTGACGCAGGTCCGGTACCGAAGCCAGGGCTTCGGCGATAGTGGAGCCGAAAGGAATCAGCTTGGCCACCCGATCGACCTGCCAGAGCGGTACTTTCAACACCCGACCGGCGTCTCGAATGGCAGCCCGGGCCGCCATGGTGCCGAAGGTGACGATCTGGGCCACGCACTCCTCGCCATACTTTCGTTTGATGTACTGGATCACCTCGTCTCGACGTTCGGAGGCAAAATCGGTATCCACGTCGGGCATGGAAACCCGCTCAGGGTTCAGGAATCGTTCGAAGAAAAGACCGTAGCGCAGGGGATCGATTTCCGTGATTCCCAGCGCATAGGCCACCAGCGAACCGCAGACCGAACCTCGGCCGGGGCCGACGCTGATGCCCTGAGCTTTGGCAAAGGAAACCAAATCCCAAATGATCAAGAAGTAAGCGGAGAACCCCAATTGGATGATGGTTTGCAGCTCGTATTCCAGGCGTTCTTTCCGTTCCGGGGTAATTTCCGGGAAACGGTTACGGAGACCCTCTTCCGCTTGTCGCCGCAGAAAGGAATCCGGGTTGTCTCCTTCCTCGACGGGGAATGCCGGCAGGTAGAATTTGTCGAATTCCAGTTGCAGACTGCAGCGGTCCGCAATCTCCTGTGTACGCCCGATGGCTCGCTCAACGGG
>JBGOWQ010000219.1:0-3057 GCA_041478715.1 Thermodesulfobiota bacterium
TATCCAGCTTGACCAGATTGGACGGCCGGTATTCAAAGAATTCGTAATCCAGCGAGGCGTACCCCCGGGAACGACTTTTCAGCTGATCGTAGAAGTCCAGCAGGATCTCCGCCAAAGGCAACTCGTAGGTCAGGATCACCCGATTCCCTTCCACGTACTCCATGTTCTTGAAAATCCCCCGCCGTGACTGACAGAGCTCCATCATTGGTCCGACATAATCCTGTGGCACGACCACCATCGCTTTCACAAAAGGTTCCTGGATGTGGTCGATTTGGTTGTCAGGCGGGAATTTGGCCGGATTGTCGATTTCGATCTCCTCCCCATTATGCAAAAAGACTTTGTAGCCCACCGAAGGTGCTGTCGCGACCAGGTCCTGATTGTGTTCCCTTTCCAAGCGCTGCTGGGCGATGTCCATGTGCAGCAGTCCGAGAAAACCGCAGCGAAACCCGAACCCCAGCGCGGGAGAGGATTCCGGCTCAAAAACGATGGAAGCGTCGTTGAGTGCCAGTTTCTGCAAGGCCTCGCGCAGTTCGGGATAATCCTCATTGCGGCTCGGATAGAGGCCGCAAAAGACCATCGGCTGCACGTGGCGAAAACCGGGCAGGGGGGTTGTCGCCGATCGATCCGCATCGGTGATGGTGTCACCGACTTTGGTCTCGGAGAGGCTTTTTATAGTGGCGGCCAAATAGCCGACTTCCCCGGTATTGAGCTCGGGCTGAGGTACGAGTCCGAGCCGGAAGTGGCCGACTTCCATCACTTCAAAGACCTGCCCGGTCGCCATCATCTTGATGCTCTGTCCAATGCGCAGAGACCCATCGACCACCCGGACGGAGGCAATCACGCCCTTGTAGGGATCGTAGTACGAATCGAAAATCAAAGCGCGCAAGGGGGCCTCTGAATTTCCCTCCGGGGGGCGGATGCGATGGAGAATCGCCTCCAGGATCTCCGGTACACCTATTCCTTCCTTTGCGGAAGCCAGGATCGCTTCCCTGGCGTCCAACAGCAGGATCTCCTCGATCTCCCGCCGGGTGCGTTCCGGATCGGCCACAGCCAAATCAATCTTATTAATGACCGGCACGATGTCCAAACCTAGATCAATCGCCAGGTACGCGTTGGCGAGCGTTTGTGCCTCCACCCCCTGAGTGGCGTCAATTACCAGCAGAGCGCCGTCACAGGCGGAAAGAGAACGCGACACTTCATAGGTGAAATCGACATGGCCGGGTGTATCGATCAGGTTCAAGATGTAGTTTAGGCCATCCCTGGCCTTGTATTCCAGCCGGACGGGATGGGCTTTAATCGTGATGCCCTTTTCCCGTTCCAAATCCATGGAGTCCAGGATCTGTTCCTGCTGGTTCCGCTCGGTCATTAAACCGGTTGCCTCCAGCAAGCGATCGGCAAGGGTCGATTTGCCATGATCGATATGGGCAATGATGGAAAAATTCCGGATGCGTTCCTGCATCAGGTTAGTATAACAAGGTTGCAGAGGACACAGTTTTATGGCTTCGATTCGATTAACAAATCATCTCAGGCAACCGCAACGCTGTCCTCCCCGGAATCTCTCCGGGGACCAGGTCACAAGCTGAAAGGCCATGCAATCCGCCCAGAGACGAAAAAATTCCCGTTCCCCCACGATCGCAGGCAATACTTCACTCTGTTTGGAGTTGTAACGATCCGACTCCACGGACAAGGGAGCGCTAGCCTTGGCCTGCATCGATAGTCTTGCACTATTGCAGGTCTACCTGGAGTAGAATAAGTCGTGGATCGAATGCAGCCACCGGAAATAACACATCTGTCGCCCGAGGTCCTGGACAACCTGGATCTTTTCGTATATGCCTGGAACCCAAACGAGAAAACCCCGCAACTCTCTTACCGCAGCCCGGCACTTCTGGCGTTAACGGGCTACCCTCTTTCTTCGTTCTCCGATCCCGGATTCTGGCTGAGCATCGTTCACCCCGACGATCAATCCCTGGCAAGAAACAACCTAGATCATTTGGAAAAAGGGGAGAAATCCCAGTCAGAGTATCGCATTATTGCTAAAAATGGCGATGTGATCTGGGTGGCTGATACGGCAGTTCCGATTCGAGATGCAGCCGGAATCATCGTTCGGATTGAAGGAGTGCTGACCAATATTACGGAATGGAAAAGGGTACTCGCCTCCATTCGCGAATCGGAAGAGCGGTACCGGCAGCTGGTCGATACTTTGCCCGAAGCGATTATCATTCATCAGCAGGGCACGATTGTTTTCCTAAATCCAGCAGCCATCGCATTATTGGGCGCGCAGAGTGCGCAAGATCTAGTAGGACGCAGCTTATTCTCTTTTATCCCCTTTGATCATCAACCTCCAGTAGATCCCAAGCCCAAACGAGGGCCAAAAGAACGAAAGAGTTCAACCTCTATCGAAGAGAAAGCCATTCGGCTGGACGGAACCATCCTCGATATCGAAGTAATATCACTACCCGTTGCCTTTGGTGGAAAAGCTGCTGGGATGTTGGTCCTAGGTGACATCACCGAACGCATCGAGCGGAAACGTGTGGAGAGGGAGTTGCAGCAGGCCGAGGAGAAGTTCCGGTTGCTGGTGGAGCAAATCCCGGCAATTACCTACATCGACACCGTCGATGAAGTCAGCTCGACCTTGTATATGAGCCCGCAGGTCGATCCGCTGCTGGGGTATTCCCCCCAGGAGTGGATCGAGGATCCAAACTTATGGGTGAAGCTCCTTCACCCAGAAGACCGTCAGCGTGCGTTGGCGGAACACGCCCGCACCAATGCCACCGGAGACCCCTTTTCGCTGGAATACCGTTTAATCCATAAGGACGGCCATCCGGTTTGGTTTCGCGATCAAGCGATCCTAATGCGGGATGAGCATGGCCGGCCGCAATCTTGGCTTGGATTCCTACAGGAGATCACGGAGCGAAAAACGGCCGAGGAAGCGCAAAGAGTTGCCAATGCCCAGTGGCACCAATACCTGGAAGCATCTCCTGACCCGATGTGGATTAAGGATTCCTCCAGCCGCTACCTTGCCGTCAACCGAGCGTTCCTGGAATGGGAAGGATTTGA
>JBGOWQ010000047.1:0-7907 GCA_041478715.1 Thermodesulfobiota bacterium
AGCAGCCAATCCTTGTGCAGGTGTTCAGTCTGGTTTAGAGCGTGCTCACCAAGACCCTTCATTGCTTTTTCCATCGGATCGAAGGGGTCGGTGGGACTAGCCAGGATGCTGTATTCCACCAACTCATGGAAATGGTTGGGTAGGGAAGTTCCTTCCCCTACCGTGTGCATTTCGTTACTGATAGCTAAATGGGTGACTCGCATCTGGTTCAGGGTAAGAGTACCGGTTTTGTCCACACAGAGTACGGTCGCAGATCCCAATGTTTCCACCGCCGGAACGCGACGTGTCAGTACCTGGTGGCGGGAAATTCGCCAAGCGCCCAACGCGAGGAAGATCGTCAGCACTACCGGGAATTCTTCCGGCAGCATCGCCATGGCCAAAGTGATTCCGGCCAGTAGGCCTTCCATCCAGTTGCCGCGAGAAAAGCCGAACACCAAGATGATAGCGAGGCAGGCGGTCAGACCGACCAAAGCAAAGTCGCGGACGATCCGTTTCGTTTGACGCTGCAAATTGGTTTGCTCCGTGCCCACCGTTTGCAGAGCTTTACCGATCTTACCCATCTCCGTAGCAGAACCGATCCGTTCTACCCGGGCGATGCCGTGTCCCTTTACCACCAGGGTACCCGAGAAGACAAAAGGTTGACCGTCTCCACCGGGACGTTCAATGTTCTGGCTGCCATCCCATGTCGCTTTGCGTACCGGGACTGATTCCCCGGTAAGCAGCGACTCGTCCACTTGCATGTGCTCGCTGGCCAACAATATGGCATCTGCCGGTACTCGATCTCCCTCTGCTAAGAGCATCACATCGTCGTGTACAAGCTCGCGGGCGGGGATTCGTTTCTGAACGCCATCACGGACCACTAGGGCGCGGGGGCTCGCTAGGTTTCGCAGTGCTTCCAAAGCACGTTCTGTGCGGCGTTCCTGGAAGAAGGTGATTCCAATGATGATGAATACGAAGCCGAGCAGAAGCAGGGCTTCGGTCAGCTCTCCCAGGATCAGGTAGAGGCCGCCGCACGCGATCAGAAGGAGGAACATCGGCTCCCGCAGAACCTCCAGCAGAATTCTTCCAAATCCCCGTTTTTCGCGGGAGGGCAATTCGTTATGTCCCTCCTGAGTCAATCGCTGTGCAGCTTCCTGCTCGCTAAGTCCCAGGAGTTGCTGCACATCAAACGCTTCCAGACGCGGCATACGGCTCCTTTTCTGTGATATTCGGTAATGATCAAGGGGAATGGCTCCAATAAAGTGAGCCAACTTTCCCTTTAGATACAGGAAGGGGAAGCCAAAATCAAGCGGAAGCCATTGGGGACAACCTCTGGAAATATTCCAGCGTCGCTACCATTGATTTGAAGCGCCCGCCCCATTCTTTTCGATTCCTGGGGCGGGTTGATTCAGAAGGACGGTGTACTTTGCCTCAACGGAATAGTTGACAATGTTTAGCAAAAGCTATAAATTCACTATGATTTGTGCAACGGTTACCCCCTGTGAAAACAAGCAATTTTTTCTCCTCTATGCCAATTTTCCGCCGCACGGAATTCGAGGCGCATTTGGCGCAGCTGGGACCGACGAACCCGCGGAACATCACGTTGCTCCTGGCATATCATGAACGTGAAGGGCGATTGTTGCAGGTACGGCGGGGCTTATATGCAGTTGTGGCCAAGGGAACCGCACTGCTTTCGGCTCAACCGGATTTCTATTTGCTCGCTTCCGCTCTGCAAGAGGATGCGGTATTGGCGTATCGAACGGCCTTGGATTTCCACCAAAATATCTTACCTACTCGATCGATTTGTACCTATCTGACACGGCACACTCCGCGCACGTTCACTTTTCGGGGAACCCTTTACCGCCCGGTACACCCTCCCGCGGCTTTATCGCGCAGTGATCGGGAAAGGATGGGCATAGTCACTCTTGAACGGATGACCATGCCGATACGGGTCACGCAACCCGAACGCACATTGGTGGATATCCTGGATCGTCCGGACCTTTGCGGTCACTGGGTGGAGATTTGGCAGGACCTTGGCTGTCTGATAGTGATCGACTTGGATTTGGTCGTCCGGTATGCCTTGACACTAGAAAACGCTACCACCATTGCCCGGATTGGCTATTTCCTCGAACAGCACCGCACAATGATTTCTGCCAACGAGGCGATCCTGCGACGTTTGGAGAGAGGAAAACCTCGTTCCAAGCATTATCTGGAGCGCAGTCACCGCATAGATGCACATTTCATAAAGCGTTGGAACTTGGTCGTACCGGACTCAATCTGGAAATGGAGTGGTGAACGGACATGATACCTCGCAAGCAATTGGAGCAGGATTCTACATCAGTGAGCTTCCGACCGGAAATGGTGGAAAAAGCCCTCACCGCACTTTCGTTGTTAGAAGCCTTCGTCGCTCACCCCTATCTAAAAGAACGGTTTGCCGTAAAAGGCGGTACGGCAATCAATCTGTTCTACTTTCCGCTACCTCGCTTGTCGGTAGACTTGGAGCTGAATTACCTGGGTTCCGGCAACGAAAAAGAAACGGATGGAGAACGAACGCAGATGATCGCAGCTCTCCGTGCTGCGTGTCAAAAAGCCGGTCTTCTTCTTTACGAGCCACGCAAAGAACACAACTGCTGGACTTGGGAGACATCGTACCGTAGCCCCTTGGTGGGCCAAGGGGGGTTATCGATTGATCTCCATTTCCTTTTTCGTCGTCCGCTGTGGCCAATACTCTTACACTTTTCGCAGCCGTTCGCCTGCCGTGGAGCGGTCTCTGTACCGGTGACGGATTTGCACGAGTTGGCCGCCGAGAAGATCGTGGCCTTGTTTTGCCGCAAAGTTAGCGTTGATTTGTTCGATGCTCACACGCTACTGGAACAGAAAAGCCTTGACCAGCAACGCCTAAGGCTGGGGTTTGTTCTATTTGGAGCAATGAACGAGCGCGACTGGCGTACCATCAAGGTACAAGATGTCTCTTTCCGAATCGAGGAATTCCGCACGCGGTTGGTCCCTCTCCTGCGTAAGGAAACGCTGCAGGATACAAAGATCGAGGCATACAGCGATCGAATCACCGAAGAATGCCGTAGTAGCCTGGCGGCAGTATTGCCTCTGCAGGATCAGGAACGTGAGTTCCTGGATCGATTGCTGGATTATGGTGAACTCCGTGGGGAACTATTAACGCAAGATGCAGCGATGGTGGAACGAATCAACCGACACCCCGGATTGACTTGGAAGGGTGAAACCGTGCACAAGCGTCTGAATGCTCCCGTCGCAATCTCCAAGTCTTAGCGGCAAGCTCAATTCAAGGATCGAACCATCTCATGAATCATGGAACGAACGACTCCTATACAAAACAGCTCGATCCAGATCTGCGCTTGAATCATCAATTAGGGCAGTCCTCCGCTGGGTTTTCGAATAAATCATCTTCCTCATTCCGCAAACCATGATGTTGTGTGTGCGACAATAGAGAAAATACTCAGGAGGTTCATTGTGGCTAATGTCTCCGATTCTGCAGAAAACGCCGCCAAGTGCCGCTGCAATAGTTGCCTGACATACAGAGCAACACCTTGCCCGGCAGAACAGGGAGAAGGTTTGTATTGTGCCCGCGGGAAGACGAATTGTCCGTTACCGGCCAAGGGTTGTCGTTGTGGCGGTTGCCCGGTAGCTGGAGCCTTCCATTTGGCCGGAGGGTTTTTCTGCATAAAGGGAGTGGAATCCTAGCTTACTCCTGGTAATCCGTACAAGTGCTCAGTTTCACACTCTATAACAGCACCGTACCGGTAGATTTGCAGAACGCATTTCCGGGTGATTCTCTATGGAACGACATTTCCGCAAGCAACGGCTGTCAGTCAACAGGTTCGAGTTGATGTTTGTTCGATTCAAGTCAACCTGTTGAGACCGAGCGGCTCCAAGTTACTCCTGGAAAAGAGGGTTCGAGATTCACCGGCTGTCCCGGAGCGTCTAAACGATGAAGCCGCTTTGATCAATATCCTCCAGGTTGAAGGTCTCACCACCTTTCTAAAAGGCACCGGTGGTTTTTGACTTAACCGATTGAATATCAACTGGTTTAGTATGGAATCAATTCCTTCTCGACTTTGGTTCCTTTCCCAAAGCAATCGAATCTGGTCTCTCTCACTCCCCACTGATCCAAATCCATTTTTGGTTTTAGGGATGTTGCCATTCACCGGACACTTCCGGCTATCAGCGAGAGCCAATTGGTTACCGACAGCTTCCACTGGATTTAAGGCATCGCTTCAAAAAAGGATTGGAGCTTGACAAGTAAAAACCGATACTATATTTTCGCAATTAACTCCATAAACCATCCATATAGATGGTAAAGAGGGAATAAAATGAACAAACAAAGAAAGGCTCCCACCGAAGAGTTCGCTACACGCAAGACATCAGGCTCGGCCAAAATTCTCAGCGTTCAAGGTGCGAAAGATCGGGGAATGCTCGAAACGAGCGCTGAGCGGAAAACGCCGGACTCAGAAAAAATTACCATCAACTTGGGGGCGGTCGACCTGGGGAAGATCGACCTGTTGGTGCAAGAAGGACACTACTCCAATCGCACTGATTTCATCCGTACCGCCATCCGCGCGCAGATGGAAAGGCACACTCTAGAAGTGCAGCAATCGGTTTCCCGCCATTGTTATGGTATTGGCCTCTTCGACTACACCCGGGCTGATTTGGAACAATCCAAGGTCAAGGGGGAGCGGATGAACTTTTCCGTGTTGGGAATGCTCAAATTAGCTGCCGATATCTCACCGGAGTTGGCGGCTGAAGTGATCGAGTCGGTGCGAGTCCGGGGCGTCTTTCAGGCCAGTGAGGCAGTGAAGGCTGCCTTAGTCGGGAGGATCCATTAGTAGAAAAATGGCAATCTCCAATCGAAAAGGATCGAAAATGAAGGAAACCAACGGCGAGATGTTCACTAAAAAAACACCGGAACTGAACGTTGCTGAGTTGGCAGATAAACAAACACGAGAGCGGCTTTGGACGTCCAACTTCTTCCTGCTATGGCAAGGCCAGATCGTCTCTGCCATCGGCGATGTAGTTTATGAGATCGCCCTCGGCTTCTGGGTCCTCGCTGTAACTGGTTCCACTGCCTTGATGGGGACACTGATGGCGGCTTCTGTCTTGCCCCGGGTCTTGGTCTCTCCCTTCGCTGGCGTCTGGGTGGATCGAAGCGATCGGAAGTGGCTGATTGTGCTTACCGATTTGATCCGTGGCCTAGTTGTATTGGTGGTGGCAATCGGTGCCCTTCAGGGTTGGATCCAGATCTGGATGGTTTTTGCTGCTGGTGTAGTTCTAGGTTTGTGCGGCGCTTTCTTCAATCCGGCTGTGACTTCCTCTCTACCGGACATCGTACCCACTTCCAAATTGCTGCAGGCCAATTCTGTCTATTCGATGGTCTACGCGGGCTCCGGGATTCTGGGCAACTCCTTTGGCGGGTTCCTATATGCCTTATTAGGCGCCCCGTTGATGTTTCTAGTGAACGGGCTCTCCTTCCTCTACTCAACCCTCTCTGTGCTGTTTGTGCGGATCCCAAAAATTCGTCGAGAGACTCCGCCACAGCACTTCTTCGCCGACATGCGGGACGGTTACCGTTTCGTCTGGCATTGGAGCTCTCTGCGATGGTTGTTGATATTTGCTGCCTGCGCCAATTTCTTCGTCACCATCGGTATCGTAGTGGTGATCCCATTGTTTCAACGGACACCGCAATTAGGCCCCGGCTTCTACGGCGTGGTTATGGCGTTGGTGACGGGGGGACAACTGCTGGGAATGCTGCTCACTTCTGTAATACCCATTCCACCCGCCAGGCGCTATCCACTGTTCGTGGTTTCATTCGCCTTATCCATCGGGTTATTCACTCTGTTCCCCGTCACCTTGAATGTTCCATTCATGGCTACGGTGGGTTTCCTGGCCGGCCTGTTCAACGCCGTCGGCAACGTATTGCTGCAGACTGTGATGCAGTTGACGGTGCCCGCAGAGATGCGAGGTAAAGTGTTTTCACTCTTGGGTGGGCTGTCTCAGGGTCTGGTGCCAATCGCCATGGCCCTTGGTGGTGTTTTGGCCACCTTCATCCCCCTGCAGCTACTGATTGGTATCGCCTTTGCCATGCCGATCATTCCCTTCCTTCCTCTGCTGATGATGAAGGATTTCCGTTCTTTCTTTCTGCCAAAATTGGCTACCACGGTTTCCGAGGAATCTTCCACCAATTCCCCTTGTTAAATCAGGCATGGAACACCATGACCTAAACGACAAGGTGATTGTCATCACCGGCTCTACCCGGGGGATCGGTCGAGCCCTAGCGGAAGCTTGTGCAGCATCGGGTGCCAAAGTAGTGGTGTCTTCCCACAAAGAGGAATCGGTGAAAGAAGCTCTTTTGAACCTGCAATCCAAGGGGTACGCCGTCAGTGGGATCCCTTGCGACGTGTCTCGGCCCGAACACCTGGAACAACTGTTGGCGCGGTCGCTATCTCTTTGGGGACAGGTGGATGTCTGGATCAACAATGCCGGGCTTTCCGGTGGCATGCGGTTTCTAGAAGATATGGAGCCAAGCGAAATCGGGGATATGGTAAACACAAATCTCACCGGGTTACTGGTGGGAAGTCGGTTGGCATTGATGCAGTTTCGCAAGCAAGGGCATGGAACTCTAGTCAACATCAGCGGTCTCGGCGGACAAGGTGAAGCCGCTCCCTATTCTACCGTTCACGCGGCCACCAAGGCCGTTTTCAAATTGATTTGCTACCACCAACAGAGGAAAATTAGATTCTAGGAGCACAATGAAAACCACGACGATTCAACAAACGGTGGTGATCCCTGCCGCTACGCCAGAAGAAGTCTATGATGCATTGATGGACTCCAAAACACACACCGCCCTGACGGGTAGTTCCGCCCAAATATCAGCCAGGATCGGAGGGAAATTCACAGCCTGGGATGGGTATATTTCAGGCAGGAATCTGCAACTGGAAAGAGGCCGAAGGATAGTGCAGGAGTGGATGACGACGGAATGGCCAAAGAACGCGCCCCCTTCTCGTTTAACCATTAGTTTGCGTCCGATTAAGCAAGGAACTGAGATCTTATTGTTGCAGGAGGATGTCCCGGCCAAAGACTCCGCCACCTATGATCAGGGCTGGCACGATTACTATTGGAAGCCTATGGTGAGGTTTTTCCAGAAGTAGGGGTCAGAGCAGCCCGGATCCAGGATCGCCTTGAGGCACGTCTACGTAGGATTGCCCTAATTCCTTTTTCATCTCAATCGCGTTGCGCGGTGCCCAGCCACGCCAGTGGTTGTTGAAGTATGCGACCACGGTATCGGCGGTTTCTGCCGCCCTTTGTACGCGACTGATAAGTTCTTTCAGCTCCTCCATTGAGTAAAGGTACTTGTACCGGGTCTCATTGTCTCCGCTCCACCAGGTTTCCTTGTTTCGGCCATGAAAACGGAAATAGGCCAGGTTGGCAGTTGGATTATCTTGGCAGACTATGGAACTACCGAACTGTGGCTCGTCGATCTGGACCCAGGCAACGTTGTGATGCAGGAACCATTCAACCGTCCTCGAATCGTCACTCCAGCTTCTATGGCGAAGTTCTATCGCTAGCGGGTACTCCCCAAAGTGGTGCACCACCGCGCGCAGGATCGACCAGTTCTGTGCACTGCTGGTGAAACTGGCCGGAAACTGCGCGAGCAGGGCCACCAATCGTCCAGCCTGCACGATTGGTTCCAAGCCTTTCTTGAAAAGGGCGACATCCTCGGCGGATACCTCGGCTTCTTCGCCCGTGGCCTCCTTGTACATTCTGGGGTGAGTGAACTTCTGCCAAAGCTTGACGGAAAAACGAAAGTGGGATGGTGTTTCCCGCACCCACTTTTGCGCCATGGTTTGCTCTAGTGGACGGTAGAAGCTGGTGTTGACTTCCACGGTCTGAAAGAACTG
>JBGOWQ010000005.1:0-14893 GCA_041478715.1 Thermodesulfobiota bacterium
CGTACCAGCATGGACCTGACAGGTGCCCAGATCACAGCCCTTCTCGAGCAATGCTAAGCACCGGCCAACCCCGGCAAGAAATTACTGCAGGTTGCGGGGATCCGTTTCTCGGTGAAAGTGAGTAATCCGAATGGTACTCGGATTACCTCACTGACCCTGGCCGATGGAACCCCCATACTACCCACTGTCACCTACCGCATCGTCACCAACAACTACCTCGCCACAGGCGGGGATAACTTCTCCGTCTTCAAGCAGGGGACAAACCTTGTTACTGGAGGCTCCGACATCACGGCTTTCGTCGATTACATCCTTTGGAAGTGGGGCACACCGCCGGCCAACACCCCCTTCACAGCTGCCCCCGAAGGCCGCATCACGGTCGTTCCCTAAGGAATTACACGCAAACAAACACCAAGAAAGGCGCCTTCAAGGCGCCTTTCTTGGTTTCCCGTGAATCTGGCAACGGTCGGACTCCTTAATCCTCCACCTACGCGCTTCCCGTTTCATGGTTCCATCATCCAATGATAAACTGATGCGGTGAGTCAAGTTCAACTACGGCAAGCCCGTTCCACGGTACCTCCACTGCTGTATTATGCTTCGTTCACCGTTCTCGGACTGAGCATGGCGCTGCTGGGGCCGACGCTTCCCGGTTTGGCCAAGCAGGTCCAGGCTAACCTTAGCCAGATCAGCATTCTTTTTACGGCCGTGTCACTTGGCAATCTGGTCGGCGGTCTATCCACGGGCCGCCTGTTCGATTCCCATTCCGGCCATACATTGATGGGATTGGGAGCGTTGGTGATTTTCGGGTTGCAGGTTCTGGTACCCCTCTCGCCATGGTTGTGGCTACTTGCTGCGATTTTCTTTTTTCTTGGCATCGCTCAAAGCTTGCTGCTAGTGGGGGGTAATACCCTTGTTCTATGGCGATACCAGGCCAAATCAGCGGTAGTAATGAATGCCGTTCATTTTTGTTTTGGCTCCGGCGCTTTTTTAGCCCCGATCTTATTAGCTCAAGTATTGCAGTTGACGGCGGAGATCCGCTGGGCCTACTGGGGAGCAGCTTTGCCCTTGCTGCTGTTGGGTGCCTGGCTGCTAGGGCATTTTCGTTCCTCGCCCAAACCCCTACCGGTCTCAGCGGAATCCGAAGGATCTGGGTATCGATCCTTCGTTTTTTGGGCCAGCGTATTTTTGTTCCTTTATGTGGGAGCCGAGGTTGGCTTCAGCGGATGGATCTATAGCTACGCTCTCATCAAAGAGATGGCGGACCCCGTCACCGCTGGTTTTCTGACATCACTGTTCTGGCTCTCCCTGATGGTCGGTCGCCTTTTTGCCATTGGTTTCTTGCGCAGTTTTCCACCGCGACGCATTCTGCGCATGAATCTAATTAGTTGCCTGGCGAGCTTGCTCCTGCTTCTGGTAGGTAATCAATCTACGGTTTTGCTCTGGGTCGGAACAATTTGTTTGGGCTTGAGCATGGCCAGCACCTACCCTACCCTGTTGACGCTTGCCCAACAGACGGTTCGCATAACCGGTGCAATTGGCGGTTGGTTCGAGGCCGGAGCCAGTATTGGTGCAATGTCCATTCCCTGGCTGATTGGGCAGCTTCTTGAACCCCTGGGACCGATTTCGTTGCTTTACGTGATTACTGCGGTTGTTGCGTTATCGCTATTGATTGGATCACTGTTCCTGTCAAAGGGGAGATCCAAGCATGGCAGGGAAAGAAGAGCACCTATCTGACCAAAAGAATCCGGGCCAATGGCGTAATCGCGCCCATAACGTGCTGGCCAACTTCCGCTAGAATCTCATAATCCATTCCCCAGAGGATCAGGTCGACCTGAGAACCTCTCTTGATGAAGGATACTTTCTGCCCTTGTCGCAGTTCTTCGCCTTCCTGTACATAGCAGTCAATTTTGTTGACGACTTTATCGGCAATCTCAACCATGGCAACCTTGCAAGGTCCTTCCAGCACAATGGTGTTCCGTTCATTTTGCAAATGGAACGCATGGCCGAGCAAGTTCACCGCCCGTCGGAACCAGACGAACCGGATGTACTCCCACAAATCCACCATGGGAAGATTGAGTTTGGCCTGGGTATGGACGATCCTACGCACGCGGCCTGAAATCGGGGCATAGTTGAAATGTACGTCGTAGGGCGACATATAGATCCCGATCAGGACGCCGCTTTGGGGGGCGTCGGGGGACTTTGTAATTTCCTCAATGGGGATCGGCGTGTTAAGTTTTTCTGACACGATTTGGCCATCTTTGATTTCCCGGACATAGATCACCCGCCCATCGCATGGAGCAACAATTAGGCCGGGATCTTGCGGAGCGAGTCGGATAGGGTCGCGGAAAAACCAGATGTTTCTCTTCCAGTGGAAGAATCCTGCCAAAGCCAGCCCAAATCCCAAGCTGCCGATCCAACAGCAACTCTTATGCAACGGCATCTTCTATTTCTCCTTGAAGTATTTGTAACTGATATAGGGGAATTTTGGGAAGTAATAGGTAAGAAACCCCAAGGCAGGCTGCAGCAAACGACGAGTGGTCCATGAATGTGGCGGTGGTGTATAAGCCATCTGGCGATAGCGAAAGTCCAATGCTTTATAGGTCCCTGCCAAACCGTCTGCCGCATACATCTCGGCTGTTTGGTCCGATTCGGTGCGCTGAAGAAGTTCAGAGGGAATCGCCACGTGTTCGTTCAGTTCCTTGGCCAATTGGGACAATTCCGGATTGAGACCATTCGTAATCGCCTGCTCCCTCTGCCGGCGATACGCAACCAGATCCAGTGGGTAGTGCACGCTGGTGTTCGCCAAGGCCAGCAATGCATTCAGCGCGATACGGACCCGTTCCAAGTTGGGGTTGGCATCAAACGCTCGGACCTCGATCGTTCCCAATCGTTTGCTGATGATTAAATCCTGAAAGCGGTAGCGTCGGTCCCCCGTCAAAGGTCCCGTAGCGTATCCCACCTGCAAACGATACGACTGGCCGAATCTCTCACACTCTCGCATCGGCGAATTGGCTAGCAGCAGAATCAGTACAGGCAGGAAATGAGCAATATTATCGTAACTTCGGGCGGGGTCTTCCATACCCCCCAAGTGGATTTGCAGGGCACAAACGTTTGTAGGGGTATCGGTTTGCAGCAAGTGCCCCAACGCAGCAATGTACCCCTCCGCGACCGCCGCCAGCTTTGTGCGCAAAGCGCGCAATTGTGAGATCGTCTCCTCCGGGGTGTGGCAGATATCGGTGGCGACTTCGACTCCGCTCATCATGCCGGATCTTAAATCATGGCCGCGGGCGAAATTTGAGGCGGTCAATGTGTAATTGCGCTTGGGATTCTGCCAAAATAGACGGGAAAGATAATAGAGAGACCTTGTCGTTGGCAACAACGGCTCCAGGACGAAAACTTCCTCCTCCAAACCCAGCGTAGTCATCAAGCTCCTGCGGTAGACATATTGGGCGTAATGATAGCATGATGCTCGATCCCTCGCAGATTCCCGCCGACTTTCGAACCGGCTGATCTACCCTTACCCGCATTTATCGATTCGCTGCCCTGCAATTCGGATCGCTGTACAGAATAGAACGGGATTCAGCCTCCCCTACTCCCGGCCTTCCAGGCGCTCCCTACATTTTATGATCCGATGGCTTGGCCGCTTCACACTTTCGTTTCTGGGATAGATCAATCTCTGCCAGTTCTCTTTGCCGGTTTATCCTTGCTCCTGGGCTTTGCAGCCTAAGGTGTTCCTATTGATGGGCAGGTGGTAGAAGTCGGCTTATTCTACTCCATTGTGTTGATATAGAACCCGTAATGTCTTGATTTGTCCGGCATGCCACCCGTCATGACTGATGATCCAGATCCAAATCTGCCAGGCTGGGAATTGATCTCCCCAGATCGTCTTCTTACTACCCAGTACTTCCAGTGACATCTCCAGCAAGCAACGACGGAAGGCGGCATGGGTTTCCCGCATGAACTCCATCCAGCCTGCAAATTGCTTTGGCGACCGTTTTGCAATCTCTTTGATGGTCAACTTTCCATTCCCGGTGAATGCATCGACGACCAGGATCTCATTGATAGCCAAGTGTGCCAATTTAAAACCAATAGAGGAAACTCCCGGAGTCATTTCCTGGAAGGCTGCCTCCGGCTCGAATGCACCAGGAGCAGGTTTCCAGTAGAATTCCTCCGAGGTCAAGCCCTTGATGGAGCTCTCCACCAAGGCCCAGGTCTCGTCTAACAAGAACAGCAACATCTCTTTCTGGCTTTTTTCTGACATCCATCGCCTCCTCTATCTTTTTTTATTAGAGTAGTAGGTGATCCTCAGCGTTCGCTGGAAAATCAGCCTCAAGCATGGCACAATCATGCCTAATGGCAACGCGGCAATCGAACGGTATGAAGTACCGACGCTTTGGTCCCCTGGAATGGCAGCCTTCGGCTCTGGGATTCGGCACGATGCGATTGCCAGTTTTGGATGGTGATCCAGGCCACATCGATAGGGATCTGGCAACACGGATGGTGCGCCATGCTATCGATTGTGGCGTGAACTATGTGGACACGGCCTATCCTTACCACCGCGGACAGAGTGAATCATTTCTCGGCCAATGTTTAGGCGATGGATATCGAGCGAAAGTTCATTTAGCGGACAAAATGCCCTCTTGGTTAATCCGGGAAACTGGTGACTTTGATCGATACCTGTCCGAGCAACTGCAACGTTTGCAGACGGATTGGATCGATTTCTATTTGCTGCATTCTCTATCGGCTGAGACATGGCGCAAGATTCATGGGCTCGGTGTATTGGAATGGGCAGAAAAAGCTATGGCCAGTGGCCGGTTCCAGTATCTTGGGTTCTCGTTCCACGATCAATTCGACGTTTTCCAAGAGATACTCGAAGCCTACGATCGCTGGACATTTTGCCAAATCCAGTACAACTTCATGGATCGTGATTTCCAAGCCGGAGAACGGGGTCTATTTCTAGCTACGACGAAAGGATTGGCTGTCGTATCGATGGAGCCGATTCGCGGTGGACTTCTGGCCGTACCCCCTCCCCCGATTCAGGAACTCTGGCAGAAGGCTTCCCGCCCATGGAAACCGGCAGAGTGGGCGCTGCAATGGGTCTGGAATCAACCGGAAATTGCTCTCGCTTTGTCCGGAATGAGCACGATGGAGCAGGTAGAGGAAAACCTGGTCAGTGCCGGACGTTCCGGCGTGGGTCAGCTAACAACCGAGGAATTGGCTTCAATCGAACAAATCCGTCTCCGGTATCTTGACCTCTGCCCGATTCCCTGTAGTAGCTGTGATTACTGTCAGCCCTGTCCGCAGGGCGTGTTGATCCCTGAGATCTTCCGGTTGTATAACGATGGGATCATGTATAACAAACCCGAACGCTCCCGTTTCGCCTATACTACGTTTATCCCACCGGAAAAACGGGTTGCCAGTTGTATGAAATGTCGCCAATGCGAGCAACATTGCCCGCAAAACCTGCCGATTGTGGAATGGCTGGAAATTGCACAGGCATTCCTTTGTTCTTCCGCTTGACAACGGATTCCCCCCGCTGGGTATTTCGGCACGTGCAATCCGGAATTCTGCCATCCACTGATCTTGATCGGAAAATGCAGAAACTCCTATTTTGCAACTAGTAGCTTTTTCGAATTCCTATTTTTCGCCTTTTTCGTATGGTATGCCGTCCGCCGCCGGTGCCACTGCCTTTCCTGCAAATCCAGCCAGAGCCAGCAGCGTCAGAATGTAGGGGAAAGAGCCCAACCAGCCACGAGGAATGGCTTGCAGTCCGGGATACGTCGAGCTGAGCATTTGGATCACATCCCCGGCCACACCGGCCAGGGTGAAGAAGAGTACAGCCAATAGAGTCGTAATCGGTTTCCACTTCCCAAAGATCATCGCCGCCAAAGCGATAAATCCTTTGCCGGCAGGCATGTGATTGTCAAAGATCTCCAGTTGCCCAATCGACATCGCTGCGCCGGCAATTGCTCCCAGGATGCAAGCAGCGATCACGCACAAATAGCGAATGAGGTAAATATTGATGCCCAGCGTATCCGCTGCTTTTGGGTTTTCACCCACAGAGCGAATTCGGAGACCCCATTTGGTCTTGAAAAGCAGAAAATGCATCAGGAAAGGTAAAACTAGAGCGAAGTAAACGAAAATCGTCTGTTTGTTGAAAGCACCCCAGACGATATTGATTAAGGTTTGGATGGAGGACAGGAAATAGGCCGAGGGGATACCGACGATGCCGACCAGCAAAAGCCAAACCCATGGCTTTTTACCCTTTAACGCTCTCATCCTGCGGAAAAGCCAATAGATCAATCCGCCAATAGCGAGCAATAGTAGAGTGAAAAGGTACCAACGCGCTGTATCAAGAGAAAGCGCGATGCCAGACGAAAAGGACTGTACAGAAGGGGAATGACCGGTAGTATTGAAAATCCGCTCTAGCAGGTAGGTCATCCCGCCTAGCGCGAAGATGTTGATGGCAACGCCGTAGATGATCTGATCTCCTCGCCATGTGACGCAGATATAGGCTTGCAAAAGGCCCATGATTGCCCCAATCACGATGCCGGCCAAAAGGCCAATCCAGGGATCACCGGAAAAGTAAGCACCAACGATGGCAAAAAAGCCACCCATCCTCATCAGTCCTTCCAGTGCCAGGTTCACCACACCGGAGGTTTCCGTGATTACGCCACCGAGTGCCGCGATCAAAATCGGGGTACCAAACTGAAGCATGGAAGCAAGTGCGAGCGTGATGGTCTGTTCAAGCATGCTACACCTCCCTCCGCTTGCGAGGAAGCATCAGGATATATTGAATGATGAAATAGGCGGAGATGAATAAGACTACCGAACCCTGAATGATATCGGCGAAGGTTTTATGGATTTTGTAAGGTGGAAGCTGCATCGCAGTGGAACCACCGCGGATGATACCGAAGAGAACAGAAGCCAACAAAATCCCAAACGGGCTGTTTTGCCCGATCAGCGCCATGGCGATTCCGTCGAACCCATAACCACCCGGGAAGACTCCGGGAAAACGGAATTCCGTGCCACATACCATCAACACCCCGCCCAGTCCAGCCAAGGCACCCGCCAGGAACATGGTTAGAAGAATGTTGCGTTTTACATTGATCCCGGCATATTTGGCTGCTTGGTTGTTGAAGCCGATCGCACGGATTTCGTATCCCAAGACGGTGCGGAATAGCAGGAAGTAAATGATCACGACCGCAGCGAGCGCAAAGAAAATTCCGATGTTCATCCTGATGCCGGGAATCCCGCTTTGCCATTGGAAGACAAACACGGCGGATACAGCCGAAACAACGGCCGTCGTGATCACCGAAAAGAACCAGAGGGCTTTTCCCTTGATCTTGGTACCCCGTTTGAGAGCGTAGTAGGCAAGGAAGAAAACGACCAACGCAATGGCAATCAATACGAAAATCTTGCCGATTAAATCCGGCACATCGCTGACGAATCTCCAAAGTTTGGCGGTCGGGTAAATCATCGGGGTTCCCGCTTCAGAAATTGTGCTCCCGGCGGCTCCCTGTACTGCCATCGGTCCCACCACCAGCCAGTTCTCGACCAGGTAATACGCCACCCAGTTCAGCATGATGGTGGAGATGACTTCGTGTACACCTCGGCTGACTTTCAGCCAGCCGGCAATGAGAGCCCAGATACCGGATGTGATCATGGCGAAGAGAAAGATCAACGGGATGTGCAAGAAAGCCGGCAGACGAACCCAATGCCCGATGAAGGCAGCGGAAATCGCCCCAATAATGAATTGGCCTTCCGCACCGATATTGAACAATCCGACCCGGTAGGCTAAACCTACCGAGAGACCGGTAAAGACTAGGACAGCAGTTTTCAGCACGGACTCGGAGATGTTGCTCAAGCTGCCAAAAGCACCCTGGAAAAGGGCAAAATAGGCACCAAAGGGATTCTTGCCTGCAACGGCGATCAAGATCATACCCACGATAAAACCGAGCAGAATA
The DNA here is from genome assembly GCA_041478715.1 of Thermodesulfobiota bacterium. Lineage (GTDB taxonomy): Bacteria > Caldisericota > JANLFM01 > JANLFM01 > JANLFM01 > JAPLHX01. The sequence continues at coordinate 7,965 of JBGOWQ010000005.1, forward strand.
CAGACCAACGGTACCAGCAAGTCAACGAGATTTTCGTAAGTGAATTTACGCTTGAGCATTTAGACGAGGCTCCTCTGTTAGGGCTTGGTCTTTCTTCCAGCCAAGCATAGCGAGTCCGATCTCTTCTCGGGTGACTTGACCGCCCTGGAATTCTGCCACGATCTCGCCTCCGTACATCACCATAATCCGGTCGGATAGAGACATGATTTCATCCAACTCCAAAGAGAAAAGAAGAATCGCCTTTCCGGAGTCCCGCTCTGCCAGCAATTGATTGTGAACGAATTCCGTCGCCCCCACATCAAGCCCGCGAGTGGGTTGGGAAGCAATCATCACCTTTGGCTGTGTCGCGATTTCCCGCGCCACGATCACTTTTTGTTGGTTACCTCCGGAAAGGCTTTTCGCCTGCACCCAAGTGGCTTGCGGGCGAATGTCAAATTCCTGGATTTTTTCGATTGCAAAACTGACAATCTCCGCTTGATTCTGAGCATGACCCTTGGCAAAGGGGGATTGTCGTTGCATTCCCAGTACTAAGTTTTCTGCCACATTGAACGGTAAAACCAGTCCGGTGCGCTGCCGATCTTGGGGAATGTGGGCCATCCCTGCATGCCGTAGCGCGTTCACGGCGGATTTGGTAAAAGATTCTCCTGCCAGGTAGATTTCCCCTTTTTCCTGGCTGCGCATTCCGGTCAGCACTTCTACCAGCTCGGTCTGGCCATTTCCTTCCACGCCGGCGATTCCGACGATCTCCCCTTGCCGTAATTGAAAAGAGACGTTCTTTACCGCTTCCAGGCCGCGATCATTCTTGGCAACCAGGTTTTTTGCTTCCAAGGCAATTGCACCGATCTTGGCCGGAGTTTTCGTATATTCGAAAACCACGTCGCGCCCGACCATCATTCGAGCCAACAGTGCCTCGTCCGCATCCTTGGCATCTACCAGTCCGGAAACTTTACCCCCCCGCAACACCGCAATTCGGTCGGCAATGGCTAAGACCTCTTTCAGCTTATGAGAGATGAAAATCACCGTTTTGCCTTGGCTGATTAACGCCCGGATCGTCTCGAACAATTCCTCGGTTTCCAGTGGCGTCAGAACGGCAGTTGGTTCGTCAAGGATCAGGATTTCCGCACCGCGAAACAACGCTTTGATGATCTCGACTCGTTGCTGCATACCAACGGAAATGTGCTGGACTCGGGCGTCAGGATCGATTTGCAGACCGTACTTCTTGGAAAAATCAGCCACTTCCTTTTTGGCGCGATCCAGGTCTAGGATCCCCCCGGCTTTGGTGGGTTCTATGCCTAAGACAATATTCTCCGCCACCGTGAAGACGGGAATGAGCATAAAATGTTGATGCACCATTCCTATACCCAAAGCGATGGCGTGAGAAGGGCCGCTGATCCTTTCTTCTTTCCCGCGGATTAGGATTTGGCCGGAATCGGGTTGGTACAACCCGTAGATGATATTCATCAGAGTTGTTTTGCCGGCGCCATTCTCGCCAACGATCGCAAATACCTCTTGCTTGTTGACTGACAGGGAAATGTGATCGTTGGCCAAAACAGCGGGGAAACGCTTGCAAATACCTTTCAGCTCACAGACCGCTTCCAAGGGTCACCCCCTTTCTTGCAAACGGGGGGACGGGGTAGAGACCCCGCCCCCCCGCAGATGCTGAAGTTTATAGGGTTGGAGGGGTAAAAGTGGGCAGTTTCTCCAGCGTATCGGGCACGACTAGGATGCCGTCAATGATCATCTGGCGCAACAATTCCACCTTATCGATCGCAGTTTGGGGGATGATGTCTCTGGTGTAGGTCAACGGCGAATACCCCACGCCGCCTTCCTTGGCACCGAGCTCGATGATACCGCCTACGAAAGACCCGTCCACGGCAGACTTACAGGCCATCCAAACTGCCAGGTCGACGTGCTTGATCATAGAGGTCAGCACCCGTCCGGGAGCCATGTAGTCCTGATCAGAGTCCACGCCGATGGCGAAGAATCCCTCACCAGCATCCTTGGCCGCCTGGATCACGCCGATACCGCAAGCGCCGGAAGCATGATAGACAATATCCGCGCCACCGCCGAATTGGGTTTCAGCCTGCTTCTTACCGTCATCGGCCGAAGTGAAGTTGCCGGTGTAATTGACCAAGACTGTGGCCTTACGGTTAATGGTCATGATACCCGCTTTGTAGCCTGTCTCAAATTTCTTGATCAGCCCGATTTCCATCCCGCCGACAAATCCCAGGACGTTCGCTTTGGTCATCTGCGCGGCCAGGGCGCCCACCAGGAACGATCCTTCGTGCTCCTTGAACAGGTAGGAAGCCACATTGGCTGGGTAGGGACTGAGCGGTGCGAAGTTCTCGTCGGTGATAGTTCCGTCGATCAACATGAACTTGGTGTCGGGGAATTGTGCCGCCACCTGTTGTACCGCCTGTGTCAGCATGAAGCCGACCGCAACGACCAGGTCGCACTTCTCGTCTTGGGCCATCTTGGTTAGATTGGGGACGTAATCCTCGTTGGCCTTGGATTCCAGGATGATTGGGTTTATACCCAAGCCGGTGATACCGACGCTCTTCAGGTCTTCCGGGATGCTGGCCAGGTTTCGGCCTGCTGCCCAGTCTTCCAACCCGCGGAGGGCGGAATCGTTGAAGGACTTGTCGCCACGTCCACCGACATCAGTGACGAGGCCGACTTTGATGCCTCCTGCAGTAATCACAGGAGGAACGAATGTGTCCAACTTCTCCAATGTATCCGGTATTACCAGAGCACCGGAAGCGATCATCGCCTTCAAAGACTCCACCTTTGCTAGGGCCTCCGCCGGGATGATGTCTTTGGTGTAGGTGAGCGGAGAATACCCCACGCCGCCTTCCTTGACACCGAGTTCGATGATGCCGCCCTGATAGGTTCCGTCCACGACGGACTTGCAGGATAGGTATACCGCCAGGTCAACGTGTTTGATCATGGAGGTCAGCACCCGTCCGGGAGCCATGTAGTCCTGATCGGAATCCACGCCGATAGCGAAGAATCCGTCGCCTTTGTCCTTGGCCGCCTGGATCACGCCGATACCGCAAGCGCCGGCAGCATGATAAACGATGTCCGCGCCACCGCCGAATTGGGTTTCAGCCTGCTTCTTACCGTCATCGGCCGAAGTGAAGTTGCCGGTGTAGCCAACTAGTACTTTGGCTGTGGGATTGAGAGTTTTGATGCCCGCCTTGTAACCAGTTTCGAATTTCTTGATCAGCCCAATTTCCATCCCGCCGACAAAGCCCAGGACGTTGAGCTTCGTCATCTGCGCAGCCAGGGCGCCGACCAGGAACGATCCTTCGTGCTCCTTGAACAGGTAGGAAGCCACGTTGGCTGGGTAGGGGCTGAGCGGTGCGAAGTTCTCGTCGGTAATGGTCCCGTCGATCAACATGAACTTGGTGTCGGGGAACTGGGCAGCCACTTCTTGAACCGCCTGTGTCAGCATGAAACCAACCGCGATGACCAGGTCGCAAGCCTCGTCCTTAGCCATCTTGGTCAAATTGGGGACGTAGTCCTCGTTAGCCTTGGATTCCACGATCACCGGGTTCACATCCAGCGAGGCGATCCCCCTGTCCTTGAGATCCTCTGGTATCGAATTCAGATTCCAACCGGCTGCCCAGTCTTCCAACCCGCGGAGGGCGGAATCGTTGAAGGACTTGTCGCCGCGTCCGCCGACATCAGTGACCAAACCAACCTTGATGCCGGTCTTAGGCATCACGCGGTATCCGATAGCCGCGGTTTCCGCTCTGGTGATATTAGCCGCCGGCCCGAACGATCCATCCGGGTATCCCTTCAGGATACCGAGATCAAAGGCCGCCGCTACATAGGGTTTCGCCCAATCGCCGATTTCCGCGCTGTCAATGTATTTCGCATTTTCTAAGATCTTGGTCACATCAATGGTGTTGACGTCGAAAGCTTTTGCCGCCACGATCACTTTGGCTGCTTCCTGTCGTGTGATAGGATTGTTGGGTTTAAAGGTACCGTCCGGGTAGCCACCAACAAATCCCTTGTCTACGGCGGCCACCACATAACCGAAGAACCAATCGCTAGCAACAACATCTGGGAAACTGGAAGTGCCGCCGTTGGCGGGTGCGATTCCCAGGACACCGGAAACGATTTTGACAAATTCCGCGCGGGTGACTGGGTTGTTCGGCAGGAAGGTGCCATCCGGGTATCCGGTGACATATCCCTTTTCCACCAATTTGAGGATCACTGCCTCGGCCCAATGGCCACCGATATCTGAAAGTTGAGTAGCTGCCACAACCGGGGCGATTGCTTTCATCGGTAAAACAAATGGAGAAACAACCAACATAATAACCAATATTGCTGCTGTAAACTTCTTCATTCTTTCCCTCCTTTAGATTTCCTTGGCACCTTCTTACAATTCGTGCTCTTTACGCGACCCCCCTTTCGTTGCTTTCTATCTACGTTCTAATTATGGTTTATGCCTGGTCCGCATTCAAACCGTGACGATCGTTACCTTCAACTTCATTTCCTCGATAAATGCGCTCCAGGCATCCCTCTGCTTGTTCTGCAGCAATTGCGTTTTGATTTTATCACCAACTGTCTCAACCGCGCTGAGCTGCAGGATAAAGAATTTACTGTCTGCCATCACAATACCGCTGTGGCGGCCTATCTCCAAGGGAAGCAAAGCGCTCAATTGCCATGATGCTAGTGCCTTGCGGTCCTTGGTGCCCATGCTACCGCCTTGTGCCGCGGTGGTGGTGTCGGTAGATGTTGTCTTGGCTAACTCCGCAAAATCCTGCCCGGCCTCCAATTTGGTGAGGGCATCGGACGCGGTGGTTTCGGTATCCATTTGTATTTGTTGGAAGGTAAAATTCCAGCGGTCCTCGAGCTTTGCCTGATAAGCCTCTTTTTTTCCGTAGACCTGCATGATGCCATAGCCATTCGTCAACTCCACGGGCTCGGAGATTTGTCCGATCGGGATCGAGAAAGCCACATTCTCGAAGTTCTCCCCCAAACTGCTAGTGTAAGCACCCCGGTTAATGTAACCGAGATCCCCCTTTTTCTCCTTGGATTGCGGGTTTTCAGAATAGTTGCCGGCAATGTCAGCAAAGGAGGTACCGGATTGCAGTTGGCTGACCAAGTCGTTCGCCAGTTTAAGAGTATCTTCCGGGCTGCGATTGCCGTTGGCATCGCGTATGCTCGAAAGGAAGAGGAAATTCAATCCAACCTGTTCTTCCTGGTCAAATGTTGGCCGTTGGCTTTCCAGGGTGTCGGCGACTTCTGTGGCTGTAACGGTAACGGTCCCCGTCACTTCCTCGTACAACTTCTGCTGCATTAACTGGTCCGAAACGGCTTGATCCAAGTTCACTCCCTGATCGGAGAGGGATTTCCGCAAGTCATCCACCGTTTGATTGTAATTCTTCGCAATCTGATCGATGGTCGATAGGATTTCTCCGCTGGTAGGGGTTAGACTCCGCTGCTTAGCAGATTCCATGGCCAATTTCTGTTGGATTACCGTCTCTAGAGCGCTGTCCCAATAAAGGTTCCACTCCTGCGAGTCTGGCTGGATTTCTACCCCTTGCGTCTGCTGCTGCTGGATCAAAGAGTCGAAGATGCTCTGCACTTCGGAGCGGTTTAGGCGGTCCTGGCCTACATACCCGAGCACGTCACTGCGCTGTGCAAACCATAAACCAAGAACCACGGCGAGAGCTACGACACCGATCCCCAAACCAATCGCCAGATATTTGAGAGTGCGTTCATAGCCGGTTTGTGCAGCCGCCTTGGGGTGGGTTGTCTTTTTCGCCGCCAATTCGGCCTGCTTTCGCATCCGTTGCTTTTTGCTCATATGAGGGATTATAGCAGAGTTAGTGGATGCTGCGAGTGCGCAATCGTATAGGAAAATGCGAACGAATCGAAAAGTAGAAATATGCCACACCCAACATCCGCAAACCGGAACCGATACCTAATGCCCAGCGAATTCCAATCCAGTCGGAAACAAATACGGCAATCAGCGGTAGTACTGCGGCAATGCCATTCATCAACACGCTGTAATAGGCGATTCCCCCTTCTCTTGCTCCACTGGGACATGTTTGCAGCAATGCGTTGAAGCTAACCAAATTGTATCCGGCCCAACCAAAACCGGCGACAAGATTCAAAAGAAGCAGTGGCCACAATGTGGTGGTGAGCGCGTAGAGAACTGGACTGGAAGCCATGATAGCAATGGACCAGATCATCGCTCGGCCCCAACCATGCCTGTCATTCCATCGAGCCCAGATCGGATAGGTGAAGATTTGAGCAATGCTGGATGATACCGCAATCAACGAAACCCAAAGAGGACTGGCTCCCAGGTCTCGTAACGTATAGATCGTGAAGAGAGGGAGGGCGAATTGAAATCCTACTTGAAAGAGCAGAGAACCCATTAGGAAGCTGCGGTATTCTCTTAAACCAGATAATTCGCGCCACCGCAGCGACACCTTCACCCCTTCCGCCGGTTCAGTCCGGCGCAAGGCGAGCAAGTAGAAAACCTCCATCAAGGCAAAGAGAAAAGCCAGCAGGAACACCAGCCGATAGCTCCAGGGAAAAGCCAACCATTCTATCATTTGCCCGGCACCCATAGTAGCAACCAAGCCGCAAATGGAAATCAGGCGGTTCCGTTGGGAAAAGGCCATGGCTCTTTTCCCTTCTGGGATTGCTTCGCCAATTAGAGCGGTCCAAGAAAGTGTAGCCCAAGAATTCGGCAATGCCGTTAATCCTACGAAAATCAAAAGGAGCCACACGGAAGGGGCAAAAAAGGAAGCCATAGCGTACAACAAGTAGAAGAAGCGGCTTCCCAAAACCAGTACCGCCGATTGGATCGCCTTGTTTCGTTGCTTTTCCACCAAAGGCAAGCCTGGTAGAGTGACGACCGCAGTGACCAAGGCGGGCAAGGCAGTTAAGAGTCCAAATTGAAAAGC
>JBGOWQ010000181.1:0-3532 GCA_041478715.1 Thermodesulfobiota bacterium
CCGTAAGCGGTATGTGTCCTGCTATTCATCATTGTATAAAGAAGCTCATCAGAACTAAGTTTGGCAATCTCCCTGCCATATATCTTTTGGACATAAGCAGCCTCAGGAGGATCGGGAGTGGTTCCATCGTCTAATTCTGGGGTTTACTTTCTCCCTGCGCAAGGTGGAGCAGTTACCCCGTTGCAGTTCTTTGCAGATCACCCCGCGCAGGGCCGCTGCCGGTTCGCGATCAGTTTGGGGACTGAGTGGAGGGCGGTAGAGGCAATTGCACCGTGACCGTGGTTCCCCGACTCACTTCGCTCTCCAGGGAAACCGTCCCGCCGTGGGCTTCCACCAGGATTTTGGTCACATAGAGACCCAGCCCGGTGCCGGGGACGACGGAGCGCACCGCGCCGGGTGCCCTTCGGAACGGCTGGAACAGGTCGGGCAGCACATCCGCGGGGATGCCCACCCCATGGTCCTGCACAATCAGGACCGCTCGGTTTTCTTCCTGCTTCAGTCGTACCGTCACCTCTCCCCGCGGGGGAGAGAACTTGATGGCATTGGTCAACAGATTGTGCAGCACGCGTTCGATCGCGTCCGGATCCAGCGGGAGCAACGGAAGGTTTGCCAGATCGGCCACCAGCGACTGGTTCTTCTTGGCCGCCAGAATCTGCAGATCGGTCAGAGCCTGTTGCGCCAGTGCGGCTAGGTCCGAAGGCACGAAGTTCAAGCGCATACCGGTGGTTTGGGTACGCTGACTGTCCACCAGGTTGTTAATCAAAAGCCGCAGGCGCAGCAGATTGCGCGTCCACAGTTCTTCCTGCTCCTCGAAACGCTTCAGCCTGGCCTGTTCGGGTAGCGACTTCAGCATTTCCTGCGCGGTGGCCATCAAGAAGAGGGGTGTTTTGAGCTCATGCGACACGGCATAGACAAAGTCCATCCGCGCCTTTTCCGCTTTCTGCTCCAGCAGCCTCTGCTCGGTGATGTCCTCTCCCAGGTAGTTGATGCCCACCGGACGACCATCGCTGTCTCGCATCAGGGTGTTGGTCCATGCCACAAGAAGACGTTCTCCGGTCCGCGCCAGGATCTCGTGGTTGTGATGAATCGGGAGTTCTTCTCCTTCCAGGGCCGCTTGAAAAATCGCCCGCAACTCAACTTGGAGTTCCGCCGGGATACAGAAAGCAAAGAAGTCCTGCTCCAGCACATCGTTCCTCCCAAAACCGGTTCGCTGCAAGAAGTAGTCATTGCAGAAAGTAACTCGCCCCTCTTTGTCGAGATTCAAGGCCACCAGGTGGACATTCTCCAACGCCTCGCGGAAGCGTCGTTCCGATTCTTGCAGGCTCGTCTGCGCCCGGACGCGTTCGGTGATATCCTCCGCCGTACCCTCGTAGTAAAGGGTTTTTCCGGCTGCATCGCACACCGCCCGGGCGCTTTCCCGCACGCGGATCGGTGTGCCGTCCGCCTTGAGCCAGATGCCCTCCAGGCCCGTCACTTCCCCTTCGGTTTCAACCAATCGTTTGAATTCGGTTCGCTGCTCTACCGGTACCAATTCCCCCATTTCCAAGTTGCGGGAGGCCAATTCTTGGAAAGAGTGGGCCCCCAGCATCTGGATCAGGGCCGGATTTGCCATCAGGATCTGTCCGTCCGGCGTGGTCCGGTAAAATCCCACCGGCGCCCGCTCGAACAAGTTGCGGAAGTCCTCCTCGCTTTGACGCAGCTTCTCCTCCGCCCGCAAACGGTCCACGGTCAGCGCCGCTTGGTTCATTATGATTTCAATCATTTCGCGGTAAGGGGCAATGTCTCGCTTGGCCATCAGGGTGAGATCTCCGAAATGGAGACCATGCCAAACCAATCCCATCGCGTAGACACCCTTTACACCCAGCAGCTTCTCTACCGCCGTGCAAGCCGCTTTGGGCAGCCGCCGGGCAAGCATGGCATACAAGCCGCCTTCCATCCGTTCCAGCTTTCCGCTACGGAAGGACTTCAGCTCCTCTTCGGTCCTGTCCTTCAAATAAAAAACACTCTGCCGGGGATCCTGCCCAAGAATCTGAATCGCTTTCTGGGCCAGGTTGCCCAACCCGAACTGTGCGACCACTCGCATGGATTGGGTGCTTTCTTCCATTTGGCTCATCACCACATAGCCGTCACCGACCAACTCGTAGATCTTCTGTCCGACCAATTGATAGATTTCGCCCAGGTCGTTGCTTTGCAAGAGTGCGGAGTGAGTATCGGCAATGATCCGCAGGGCCTTCAGATCACCGGGAGAAGGTTGCGATGCAGCGGCGCCGGTAGAATTTTCATTCATGGTCGGCGCAGACCTCCCAGGCGCCCACAACGCAAGGCTTGGGAATCCATCAGCATGGAAGTTACCGCCCGTTTTGAAACCGACAAGCCTCTAGAATAGAGAGGGTACAATCGATCCGCTCCCGCCACGTGCATCTTCAATCCACCCGAAACCGGTTTCCTAAGACCACCGCTTTTCCTTCCTGCTATTCTAGTCTACGCAAGCGGTTGCAGCAATCCATTTCCACCTCAAGCAGCATTGCTTTCCACCCGTTTTGTTTCCCTGTCGGCATGGCAATCAATAAGTCTGTCCCCAATTTCCCCACCACTATTTTTCGCCCGATTCAGGCGCTACAATACCACCTGTAACGATGGGATCATGGTCGGGCTTTATTGGCGGATCTTGGACTCGACGATGGTCCTTATCGTGATGAAAGAGAAGCTTTGGCCGAACTCGCCGCCGACTGCCACCTTCTTCAGCCAGCAGCGCATTTCGTTAGTCAGGGGTAATTGAACGGAGAGGGACAAAATGTCAGATCCGGAGAAATTGACGGCTGATTGGGTGGAAAACTGGGAAAAACTCCTGGCCCAGAACTTACCCTTCAAGGTTTTTCTGAAAGGCCGTGATTTAACCTATCTCGCTTGTAATGAGAACTACGCTATAGATCACGGATTGAAACCCAGCGAGATCCTCGGCCGAAGTGACTACGACCTCTACCCACGAGAGCTGGCGGAAAAGTACCGGGCGGAAGACCTGCGGATCCTGGAAACCGGCCGCTCGGAGACCATCGAGGGACGCTACGTCAAGGACGGACAGGAACACCACGGCCAAACGATCAAATCACTCTTCCGCAACCAATACGGTGAAGTGATCGGCATCCTCGGTACATTCTGGGACATCACCGAGCTTGTGCACGTCAAGGAAGCGCTGCGGGAGAGCGAGGCAAAATACCGCAGCTTGGTGGAAACAGCCATCGAAGGCGTTGCCTCCGCCGACCTGGGGGGCAACTTAACATTCGTCAACAATGCGTTCTGCCGGATGATGGGATATTCTCAAGATGAGCTGCTGGGCAAATCGTTTGCCGGTTTCCTGCACGCGGACGATGTGTCGGTACTCAAGGAAACCTTCCCTAACGCGCTCGCCGGTGCCCTGACCGGTGCCACCGTCGAGTTCAGGGCAATTCAAAAAAGCGGCCAAAGCCTTTGGCTTTCCACTCAGCCCACGGCGATTATGATCGATGGCAAGGTCATCGGGTTCAACGCCATA
>JBGOWQ010000064.1:0-6558 GCA_041478715.1 Thermodesulfobiota bacterium
ATCGAAAAATGGGATGGGATCATGCCTCAGGTTCTGATGGGAGACCAGGGTGCGTTGCCGGTATTCGATATCCTGAAGGCGACGACGCCCTAGCGATCGGGATAGTGCTGCCACCCAACAACAGAGAAAGGCTGGCAAAAGCCAGCCTTTCTCTGGTTTACATGAGAAAACCTACTTTTTTCTGGGTTCTTCGGCGACATGCTCCATCTTGAGCGCGACAACGTCCAGTCCCAAACGTTCCTCGTCATGGCTGATCCGCAATGCGCCGGCGAGCCGCAAAGCGTAGAAGATGACTAAGCCGGCTGCTGTAGCCACTAGAGCTACCACGATCGTTCCCACCAATTGAGAGAGGAAGTTGACTCCACCCAGACCTCCCAGGAAGGTGTAACCGGCAATGCCGCAGGCAATGCCACCCCAGGCGCCGACCAGGCCGTGCAAGGGCCAAACGCCAAGCGCGTCATCCAGGTGGATCTTTTCCGTGATCCAGCGGTAGCTGAAGAGAAATAGCGCGCCACCCAGCAAGCCGACCACCAGGGCTGCCAGGGGGTGGAAGACATCCGCCCCGGCCAAAGCAGCGATCGCTCCGGCCAGAATGGAATTCTGCCGGATGTGCCAGTTTTCCTTTGGTCGCAAAAACATGGCCAAACCGCCGCCCACGATTCCCAATAGAATATTCATCGGCACCAACGCTGTGGCTTTGCTCAGATCGCCCGCATAGCGGGAAAAGGCGATCCCGATCAGGGCCAATGCTACCAGCCAGTTCCCCACGGAATAGAGCACAGGGGAATGTGGCACAAACTCGAGCGATTTGCCGTCCTTGCTATACCGTTCCAAGCGGGGACCGAGTACCAGCACCCCGCCCAACGCTGCAAATCCCGCCAGCATTTGGATGCTGACAGCGCCACCCCAATCGTGGAAATCCGTGAGCCCAAGCCATGATTGCAGGATTCCGGTTCGACCATTGATCCAGGAGAGATTGCCCCAGAGAGTCCCTTCCAGCAGGGGATAGATTAAAGTCACTAGCAAGGTACTGGCGATGACCATGGCTGGGAACTTGGCGCGTTCGGCCAGGGCGCCCGTCAGGATCGCAGGAATCAGGCAGGCCAGGGATGCCAAGAAGAAGAAGCGCAACCCCTGGTAGCCTTGGGCAGCGTTCAAGTCGGTGGCTGATTGGAAGAAATGGTAGCCATACGAAATGAAGAAGCCCACCAGAAAATAGCCCAACACCGCGAAGATCCAGGTCAGAGGAAACAGTGCGAAAGCCGAGGTGCTATTCTTTTTCCGCACTCCGCCGGCCTGCTTCATAAACAGACCGAAGGTGGCCAGCAGCGCCAGGATTCCTCCCACCAGCAAGAACAGGGTATTAATATCCATCGAAAATGCCTCCGTTGTCGGGAAGATTTTTGCCTAGGGGATTGTAGCACAACGGAAGATCAAAGGCGGTGTTCATCGATGCCTGTTCCTAGCCGTTTTTTCCCGGACTCGCTTGATGGTCGCTTCCCTGCTCAATTCGCGCAGGGCATCCGCGGCAATCCAGCGAGCCGTTTTGGCAGGAAGGAGCCGAATCCGGCTGGCCAAAGAGATCGCGGCAGCGTGCAGGGTGAGGTTGCGCTTTCCCATTTGTCGTAATGCCCAATTTACTGCTTTTTTCACGTAGTTCCGCTCATCGCTGGCTCCTTCCAGCAGCAGGGGAAAAAAATCGCGGAATTGTTGATCAGAAAGCTGGCGACTGTGTACTGCCAAGGCTGCGATCATCACGAATCCAGCCCGCCGGACAAACTCCTGCGGTCGACGGCACCATTCGGCTGCCTTCTTCGCGGCATCGGGAGTTTTGGCAAACAAATTCGTGCAAACTTGGTCGCAAAGGTCCCAGGAGTTGAAATCCTTCACCCACTGCTCCATTGATTCCTCGGTGAAACCACAGGGGTCCGCGACCAATCCTGCCAAAATACGCGCTTCGTGCACGCCGGATTGCCAGAGCAGTATTGCCAGGCTCGAGTCCTTGCCGGTCCGCCGGGCCAGCGTCCGCAGGAACGGTAGGGAGACCCCCAAAGCGGACTGCGTGTTGATGCCATAACGAGCCATCCCGGCCAGGTTCGCCGGATTCGCAGCCTCCCGCAATTCCCGCAGCAACCCTTCCGCTTTCTCTGACTGCTGGCTTTGTGGGCTTCCGGTCACCCCTTTCAACGGTTCTTTGGTGGCCAGCCCGATCCGGAATATCGGCCGCGTGGGTGAATTTCGGGCTATTTCATGGAAGCCGGCCCGGCGAAAGGTAGACGCGAAGCCCGTCCAAGCCCAAGCCGCCGGATAGGAAGGCTTAACCGGCTCCATCGGATAACCTTCCAAAATGGATGCGCCTTGTCCCCGCGCGAATTCGATCGCGGCTTGCAGAAGCGCCAATGTATGGCCCTGGCGGCGCCAACCCTTACGCAGGAAGAAACAAACTACCGACCACACCGGCTGCGCATCTACCGGTTTCAATACCCGGGACCGGCCCAGAACCGAGAACTCCTCCCGCGGCCCTAAGGATACCCAGCCGACCGCGACTCCATTGGAATACGCCACCAATCCCGGGGTCCGCCCCTCCTGCACCAGACGGTACAGGGCTTGCCGATTGCTTTCACCCAATTGCCGGTTCCATTGCGAACGCGGGATTCTCCACCACATGCACCAGCAACCCGAGCAGACTTTATCCGAGCCGAACAAGTCCTCCAAGTCCGGCCAACGCGCGGGCGTAAGCGGATGGATCTCCAACGGGGGAAATGGGTTTGGCGAAAGATTATCGGTCATCCCTGGCCCGCCTGTCTTTCTCGATGGAACCCTCTCTTAGGGCCAGATCGGTCGAGCATTCCGTTCCGCTCATGCAGCGCCCATCAGCCAGTCGATCCTGTCGTTTTCATAACAGGGCTTGAATGAAACCGACCACGATCACCCCGATCAGCAGGATGCAGTCCAGGCGTGCCAGCCACAGGTGCAGAGGGCGGATGGCCTTTTTGTTCTTGCGGCTCTTAAGGAAAGCGAAGCCCAGCACCAGCACCGTGGCGGTCAGGACCAAAGCCCCAACCCCCAGAATGGCATGCAGCACGCGCAAATGGATGCCGGTGGTAATGGAAACCATCGTCACCGCCATGGCTAAACCCAACAGAAGCACGATCCCGCCGGCTAAGGCGAAGCGCTTGTGGATTCGCAAAAAACCGCGCGGCTTCTTTTTTCGCATCACAAGGGCCATGGCGTAGCCGGTAAGACCAAAACCTACCAGCATCAAGCCGGCATGGAAGGGCCAGAGCACGGGGACCGTGCGTTCGCTGCCTTGACCACTGCCCAGATCCAGGGTGCCATACCCTCTGGTGGCATGTTTCAGATTGATATCGTCCCCGGATCCATAAGACCAAATAATGCTTAATGGGCCGGAACGAGGGATTGGGTGATCGAACCGGTCTCCCGTTTCCAGCTTTCGCTGGAATTCCACGATCGTTGTTCCATCAGTCTGACTACCCTTTGGATTGACCAGATCCATCGTTCCGCCAAGGGCAGTGTCAGCCGGATGGACTCCCGTTTGCTGCGTGCAATAGGCGTCCAGGACTTGCGCTTGTCCCTCCGGGGTCACCCAGCCAAAGAGCATGTCGGCGTCCTGCATGTGCCCACCAGGAGCAATGCCAAGGGCCATCCAGCCTTCCGTCTTTCCCACCAGGGCGATGGAGACGGTGTCGCCTTCGACCGTCCACATCACGATCAGGTTGCCATTGTCAAAGGTGGCAGTAGACGAATACTTGCCGCTGGGAGCGATGACGCCCGGATCGGTCGCTGCCATGCCCGGCCCTAGAGCAAAGAGAAAAAGGACTGGCAGGAACCAAAACAGCCGCGAACTTCGTTTCATCGGTGTCCCTCCGGGTTCATTTTATCGCAAACCGCTTGGCAAGCGGCTGAAGTTTCGCTGCACCGCCTCCAGGTTCCGTCGGAAACGGGCAAACGGCAGGGTTCGGAAAACGCGACCCGGGAATTGGGACCGGAATCCTTCCTCGTCCAACGCGGCGAGTTCCTCGATCGGAAGCAGATAACCAGGGCCTGGGGGAGGTTCGACCACCAGCGTGGTTTCCGCCTGTTGATTTCTGGGACATATTTCCTGGCAAAGGTCGCAGCCAAACAAGCGGCTGCCCATGCTTTGTTCGATGTCCGGTGGCAGATCTTGATCGGTTTGCAGCGTCCAATAATCCAGACAACGGCGGCCGTTGAGGTGGAAAGGTTCCTCGATTGCCGCGGTGGGGCATGCGCTCAGGCACAACCAGCAATCGCCGCATCGGCCCAACAGCGCCTGGCCCGCTGGCTCCAACGCAAACCCTAATAGGATCTCTCCCAATAGAATGCGCGAACCCCAGCGGGGATGGAACAGCAGAGTGTTTTTCCCCCGCCAACCGAGCCCCGATTGTTGGGCCCAGGCTTTTTCCCAAATCCTTCCCTCCACGAAGATCTGCATCTGCAAGCGCGGAAAATTACTGCGGAGCGCGTTGCGAATTCGACGCAACTTCTCCTTCAGCGCTCCGTACCAATCGAACGCCAGTAATGCCTCCACCTCGGCCAATCGGCAGCGACCGGATGGCCTGGCAGGACGACCCGGGTAGGCCATCGCGAAGGAGACCACACTGCGAGCCCAAGGGAAACGTCGGCGCGGATCGATCAGCACCGGCAGATCGTGCAGGCTCCAATTGATAAAGCTGGCAACGCCTGGGATAGACAGGACGGCGCACAGATCCTGATCCGGCAAAGGCACGATCGGAGAACAAGCCATATCCAGACCTTCTTGGTCGGCCGATTGCCGTAAGAACGAAGCTAGCTCTGGCAGCGGGGACAGAAGTATGCGCCTCGCCCTTCAATCGTGATCCGACCCACGATGCCCTCGCAGCGAGAACAGGGTTGCCCTTCTTTGCCGTGGACATGGAGGAACTCGCGGATCTCCCCCCGAATCCCTGTCGGCATCCGTGCCTTCGCTTCCGCGATCCCCCAACGCAAGGTTTCCCGGATGCACTTGTAGAGACGGTCCCGGTCCGCTTCGCTCAAGGCGGTGGCCTTGCGCGTGGGGCGGATTTTCGCGCAAAACAGGATCTCATCCGAATAGGCATTCCCAATCCCGGCTAGGGCCTTCTGTTCCATCAGCGCGAACTTCACCGAACCGGGAAAGTTGCGCAGCAGATGCTTCAGAGAAGCAGAGGTAAATCCCGGATCAAAGGGGTCTGGCCCCAGCCCGGATAAGAGAGAGAAGGAATCCAGTTCTCCCGCTGGAACGAGGAACAGCTTGGCCCAGCCGCTGGCGTCGATGATCCGCAACTCCGAATCGCCGAAACCGAGCAGGGCCACGATCCGGTATCGTTCGGGTGTGTTGGCGGGAGCCCAATCCATCTCGCCGTGAAGCATCAGATGGATTAGCAGCGAGCACTTATCCTTCAGTCCGAGGATGGTGAACTTACCCCTTCGCTCCACGCTCTTGACGGTATTTCCGCGCAATCCGCTTTCCACGACCTCCGCTGAAGGCTTTGCGCTGGAAGGTTTGAACACCGTGACGTGGCTGATCAATTGCCCTCGCACTTTGGGGAGGAGATTTTCCCTGATCACTTCCAAGTCGGGCAATTCCGGCATCACGCGCTCCTTAGAACAGCTGGATCTGAAGGGCTTCTTCCACCGGTTCCGGTATCGTTTTCCACGCGATTTCGATTTTGCCGTAAATCCCGTCGAAGCCCGGAATGATGGAAACCTGTTCCTGTCGCACCAGCGAAATTGCCCGGGCCAGCTCCGGCGTTGTGACCTTTTCCAGGTAGGGCACAGGCGTATCCATCAGCACATTCAGCTCGCTGCCGAAGGCTTGCACCAGCTTCAGATATTCGTTTTCCACCGCTACCGTGCCCACTTGCCTCTTGGTGACTTGCGCGATCACCTCTTCCAGCGGAATCAGGCGGCGGTAAGGGATCGCGCTGGGGGGACGGAAACCTTCCGGCCGGTCCGCCAACTCCTCGACCCGGTGCATTACGCCCACAGTAAGGGGTCTGTGACAGACGGGGCAGATGTTATGATGTGTGCGGGATTCAGCCGGGGAAGACAGTACATTGCACAAGTGGTGCCCGTCACAGTGATACTTGTCTTGCTCCGGAAAGAACTCGATCGTATACAGCAGTTTCTTCCCATCATGATCTGCCATCGCATTGCGTAACCCCGCAAAGTCGGTTGGTTCCGCAAACACGTTGGCCTCTCGTCCCAGACGGGAAGGGGAATGTGCATCCGAATTGGAGATCAATGTGATCCGATCCAGGGCGCTCCATCGCCAGTTCATGGGCGGATCGGAAGAGAGACCGGTTTCCAGGGCAAAAACCTCCCCGGCGTCTTCCCCGAAACAATCGGCGATGGAATCGAAACCGGAGCGTGAGCCGAAAAGGGAGAACCAGGGAGTCCAGACATGAGCTGGCACGATATAGGCCTCGGGTGCAAGATCCTTCACGATTTTCAACAAATCGTGAGCGGACAAGGTCAGCGCTGGGCGTCCGTCCACCGAAAGCGAGCCATACCGGCGCA